>JAXDZY010000089.1:0-26998 GCA_034086685.1 Lachnospiraceae bacterium | reverse complement strand
AAACATCTTATTTACTGAGGAATCAGGAAACAGGGTTTGTTTGCTGTACAATTTTAAACAGACTATATACACAAATCCATAAAAAATCCGGCAGATGCACAAAGGGATAGTTTAAAGCAAAAAACGTGCGTCTGCCGTGATGTAAATCCCTGGAATGATTGACACTCAAAAACATTTTGCTATAATTTGATTGTTACATTTATGTTATCAGTATTTTACGCTTATATTATCATTTTTTAAAGGGGTGTATCCATTTGAGAGACAAATTCAACCGTTTTATGTATGGCCGCTATGGTAACGATGACCTGAACCGCGTACTGCTCTGGGGAGCCGTGATTTCTTCCATACTCTCTCTGTTCATTTTTTCCAGATTCTTTACTTTTATTACCTATGTGCTGCTGATCAGCGGACTCTACCGCTGCATGTCGCGCAGACAGGAGGATCGTTTCCGCGAGAATGAAGTCTTTTTGAATTTCAGGGAACGTCTCATGTCACGTTTCGGACGCAGAACTTATTATACCGGCAATCAGAGCAGCTATACCGACAGCCGGAAAAGTTCCCGGCATACACCGAAAGATAAGACCAAAAAGATTTTCCGATGTCCCAATTGCAAACAGAAAGTACGTGTTCCCAAAGGAAAAGGGACGATCATGATCACCTGTCCCAAATGTCACACTGAGTTCAGGAAACGCACCTGATCTGTCCACAGTATAATCTGCCACCGCATGCAGGAGGTTATGTTATGTTTGGTTATGTTAATGCGAATCAGCCTGAGCTGAAGATTCGTGAATATGCCCGCTACCGTGGTTTTTACTGCGGTCTGTGCCGCAGTCTGAAAGAGAATTACGGCATCAGTTCCCGTCTGAGTCTTTCGTATGATACCACCTTTCTGGTTATTCTTCTTACCAGCCTTTACGAACCCGAAACCCGTGAAAGCAGGGTTCCCTGCGCACTGCATCCGCTGAACAGACATCTGGAGCTGCGCAACAGATATTCGGATTACGGTGCAGATATGAACATGCTCTGTACCTGGTATGCAGCTCAGGACAAGATTCTGGATGCCGGCAATATGAAAGAAAAGATAACAGGCAGCGGGCTGTTCACCCTCTACCGAAAAGCATTCAGAAAGCTGAAGCTGAAGTATCCCGGCAAAGTAGAACGGATGGAATCATGGATTTCCCGGCTGCATGAACTGGAGGCACAGAACTGCACCGACCTGGACACGATGTCCGGGCTTTCCGGCCACATCATTGCAGAGATTTTTACACCAAGAAACGATGAATGGACCCCCGAACTTACAGCACTCGGTTTTTACCTGGGCAAGTTCATCTACCTGATGGATGCCTGGGAAGATATTGAAAAAGACAAGGCCGGGGGACAGTACAATCCGCTGCTTCCCATATATAATAAAGAAGATTCTGAACATTTCAATGAAATATGCCGCAGCTATATGACTATGGTGATGGCAGACTGCGCAAAACATTTCGAACGTCTTCCTCTCATAGAAGATGTGGAAATCCTGCGCAATATCATTTACTCCGGTATCTGGACCCGGTACGACCTGATTCTGAACAAACGCAATTCGGAAAAACACGCAGATAAAGACTCGAAAAAAAGTCCGGAAAAAGAAAGGAAATAATTATGTTTACAGACCCTTACGAAGTACTTGGGGTATCCAGAGATGCTACTACGGAAGAAATCAAAAAAGCGTACCGCAGTCTCAGCCGCAAGTATCATCCCGATGCGAATATCAATAACCCCAATGCTGCTCAGGCGGAGGAAAAATTCAAGGATATCCAGCAGGCCTACCAGCAGATTATGGATGAAAAGGAACACGGCGGACGTTCCGGCAGCTCCTATGGCCCCGGCAGCAGCCGCGGTCAGTACGGTTCCTATGGCGGTCAGTACGGCGGCCAGGGCAGACAGACCGATTACGATGAATGGTTTGGCGGTTTTGGCGGTTTCGGGCAGCAGAACAGCCAGAGCAGTCAGGGCAATTATTCTTCCAACAGTGCCACCAATGTTCATCTGAAGGCTGCTGCCAATTACATTAACAGCGGTCACTATCAGGAAGCACTGAATGTTCTGAACGATATGTCAGACCGCCCCGCTCACTGGTACTATCTCAGCGCATTTGCCAACCGCGGACTGGGCAACAATATTGCGGCCATGGAGCAGGCAAAACAGGCCGTATCCATGGATCCTTCCAATTACCAGTACAAAGCACTTCTGGATCAGCTGCAGGGCGGCGGACAGTGGTACAACAATATGGGTGGAAATTATGAATCAAGTACCGCTAATCTGAATAAATGGTGCATGAACATCTGCCTTCTGAATCTTTTCTGCAACTGCTGCTGTGCAGGTCCGGGCTTTGGTTTCTATCGTTTTTAACATTACGGTTCTGAAGCAAAAGGCGTGAAAGAAATTTCCGGGAGCTTTGCGCCCCGGAAATTTCTCTCGCGCCTTTTCCTGTTATTTTATCTCACAAAGCAATGCATTTGTTCAATATATTTGTTTTTTCAAATCCTACTTGCACACCCGGCACATTTTTACTATAATCTATAGTTAGCTATTTGTGTCCTTTCAGACAGCAGGCATATTGTCCCGGCGGCGATCTGCATCATCTTCTGTCTGACCGGCACATGCTGATTAAAAGGTATATCTGTCTGAATCTGATTTCGGACAGAACCGGATAACAGATAATTTCACTTACAGGAGGAAAACTTATGGCTATGGTTAAAAAACCGGTTACCGGCATGAAAGATATTCTGCCTGCGGAGATGCAGATCCGGGATTATGTAATCGGTCTGATCAAGGAAACCTACAAAAGCTTCGGCTTTACCCCGATAGAAACCCCTTGTGTTGAGCATATTGAAAATCTTTGCAGCAAACAGGGCGGTGATAATGAAAAACTGATCTTCAAGATTTTAAAGCGCGGTGAGAAGCTGAATCTGGAGAATGCCTGTGCAGAGCAGGATCTGGTGGATGGGGGACTTCGCTACGATCTGACCGTTCCTCTGTCCCGCTACTATTCCAACAACTCCAATCAGCTGCCCACTCCCTTCAAGGCGCTGCAGATTGGACCTGTCTGGAGAGCAGAACGTCCCCAGAAGGGCCGTTTCCGTCAGTTCTATCAGTGTGATATTGATATACTGGGAGATCCCACCTGCCTGGCTGAAATCGAACTGATTACCGCTACCACTACTCTGCTGGGCAAGCTGTTTGATAACTTTAAAGTCCGCATTAATGACCGCGGTGTACTGAGAGCCATGGCAGCTTACAGCGGCTTTGATGAGGAATCCTATGACAAAGTGTTCATTATTCTGGATAAGATGGATAAAATCGGCCTTGACGGCGTGAAAAAAGAGCTTCTTGAAAGCGGATTCTCACCTGCTTCCATCGATAGATATCTGGACCTGTTTACAAAACTGGAGGCACAGGAGGATCCTGTGGGCTGGCTGAAGAATGAGCTGGGTGATTATCTGCCCGCTGCAACAGCTGACAGCCTGACTACCATTATGACCAGTGTAAAGCAGACACAGACAACAGCATACGATATCGTATTTGACCCCACACTGGTAAGAGGCATGTCCTACTATACCGGTACGATTTTCGAGATTGAGATGCCCGACTTCGGCAGCTCCGTTGCCGGCGGCGGACGTTATGACCGTATGATCGGCAAATTTACCGGCAAGGAAACCTGCGCCTGCGGCTTCTCCATCGGTTTTGAACGTATCGTTACCCTGCTGATGGAGCACGGTTTCCAGGTTCCCGGCCAGTCGGAAAAGATTGCTTTTCTGATTGAAAAGAACATGCCCGCCGACAGGCTCTGTGAAATCATGAAAGAAGCTGCTGCTGAAAGAAGCCAGGGCAAATGCATACTGGTTGTCACCATGAATAAAAACAAGAAATTCCAGAAGGAACAGCTTTCCAGAGAGGGATATGAGACCTTCCGTGAATTTTTCAACAGATAATCTACAATGTTTTAATATAGGCGGCTTTCAGGCCGCTGCAGGAGGATATTATGGCTGAATCTATGAGCGGGTTGCACAGAACCCATCGATGTGCCGAGACAGTAGGCGCTGCCATCGGTGAAACCGTTACCGTTATGGGCTGGGTCCAGAAAAGACGTAATCTGGGCAGTCTGATTTTTATTGATTTGAGAGACCGTTCCGGTCTTCTGCAGCTGATTTTCAGCGAAGAAACCACCGGCGCTGAGGGCTTTGCACGTGCCGGACAGCTGAGAAGCGAATATGTAATTGCTGTGACCGGTACTGTGGAAAAACGTTCCGGCGCAGTTAATCCCAATATGGAAACAGGCAGTATCGAAATTATCGCCAGGGATCTGCGCATCCTTTCCGAGGCACTGACACCGCCTTTCCCCATTGAAGAAAACTGCAACACCAAGGATGAGGTACGGCTGAAATACCGTTATCTGGATCTGCGCCGCCCCAATCTCCAGAGAAATCTCATGATGAGAAGCCAGGTTACCACCCTGGTACGCAATTTCATGACTCAGGAAGGATTTCTGGAAATCGAAACACCCATGCTGTGTAAAAGTACACCGGAAGGAGCCCGCGACTATCTGGTTCCCAGCCGCGTACACCCCGGCAGCTTTTATGCACTGCCGCAGTCTCCCCAGATTTTCAAGCAGCTGCTCATGTGTTCCGGTTATGACCGTTATTTCCAGATTGCCAGATGCTTCCGTGATGAAGACCTGCGTGCAGACAGACAGCCCGAATTCACTCAGATCGATATGGAGCTTTCCTTTGTGGACATTGATGATGTCATTGATGTAAATGAAAGGCTGCTGCAGAAAGTTTTCAAAGAAGTATGCAATGTGGACATCCAGCTTCCCATTCAGCGCATGCCTTACGCAGACGCCATGGCACGCTTCGGTTCCGATAAACCGGATCTTCGTTTTGGTATGGAGATTGTTGATGTGTCCGAGACCGTAAAAGACTGTGAATTTGTTGTATTTAAAAGTGCACTGGAAGCAGGCGGTGTTGTCCGCGGTATCAACGTGGAAGGACAGGGCAGCCTGGGACGCAAAAAGATTGACGCCTATGTAAATTTTGCAAAAGGTATCGGTGCAAAGGGTCTGGCTTATATGCAGATCAACGCAGACGGAACCATCAAGTGTCCTTTTTCCAAATTCATGAAACCGGAAGAAATCCAGGCTCTGGCAGATGCCATGAACGCAAAAGCAGGAGATCTGCTGTTTTTTGCTGCCGATAAGGAAATGGCTGTCTGCAATATTCTGGGCTCACTCCGTCTGGAGCTGGCCAGGAATCTGGGCATTCTGGAAGGCAATCATGAGTTCCGTTTTGTATGGATCACCGAATTCCCTCTTCTGGAGTATTCAGAAGAAGAAAACCGTTATGTGGCCATGCATCATCCTTTCACCATGCCCATGGAAGAGGATCTGCAGTATATTGATACCGATCCCGGCCGTGTACGTGCAAAAGCATATGATATCGTATTAAATGGCGTGGAACTGGGCGGCGGTTCTGTGAGAATCCATCAGTCCGATATTCAGGAGAAGATGTTTGAAGCACTGGGCTTTACAAAAGAACAGGCTTACAATCAGTTCGGTTTCCTGATCAACGCTTTCAAATACGGTGTTCCGCCTCACGCAGGTCTGGCATACGGCCTTGACCGTATGATCATGCTGATGACCGGCTCCGACAGTATCCGGGAAGTTATCGCCTTCCCCAAGGTTAAAGATGCTTCCGATCTCATGTCCGAAGCTCCTTCACCGGTTGATCACGGACAGCTGGAAGAACTGTTCCTGGAAACCGTTGCTCCCGCTGAAAAAGACGCTGCCGACACTGCCGATGCAGAACAGTAACAACAGGAGAATCATATTGAAGTCAATCCGTTTAGATAAATTTCTTTCAGACGCGCAGCTGGGAACCCGTTCCCAGGTGAAACAGCTGCTGAAAAAAGGTCTGATTACTGTCAACGGAGAAATTTCAAAAAAACCAGAACTCAGAATAGACCCGGCCGGTGACCGGGTCTGTTTTGATGGTCAGGAAATTTCTCCGGAAAAGGAAGTCTATTATATGCTGAACAAACCGGCCGGCGTGGTTTGTGCCACACAGGATAACCATGAACGCACAGTTCTCGATCTGTTTGCGCAGGCAGACCGAAGGCCTGACCTGTTTCCTGCAGGACGGCTGGATAAAGATACAACAGGACTTCTTCTCATCACCAATGACGGGCCTCTGTCACACCGCCTTCTTTCTCCCCGCCGCCATGTGGATAAAACCTATTTTGTACGGGTGGAAGGAATTATCACAGAAGAAACAGCCAAGGCATTTGAAAAAGGTCTGGATATCGGAGACGAAAAACCTACGCTGCCGGCCATACTGAAACAGCTTTCGGAAAATGAAGCTCTGGTGACCATTCATGAAGGGCGTTTTCACCAGATCAAGCGTATGTTTCATGCTGCAGGCTGCGAAGTGGTCTGCCTGAAACGTCTTTCCATGGGAAGTCTGGTTCTGGATGAACAGCTGCCGGAAGGATCTTACCGCAAACTCACTCAGAAAGAGATCAGTCTTCTGAAACAGCACTGAACAATTGCCTGTTTTTTTTAATTCGTTTCAATATTTCATACAACTTCCTAATTTTTTGACCTTATATGCAGTTTTTTTCGGTCATTTGTCCGCTTGTTACGGACGTTTGTCTGTGGTATAATGACAGCACTGTGCGCCCCCGGACATTAATACCTGCTTAAACAGACATCTTTCGTGAAAACCGGCGGCTATGCACCAATATTACGATACGTATCAGCAGCATGACCAGATGACAGAACAATTCGATTTATATATATATGTATCGACGTATAATGGGAGGAAAAATCATGTACGATTTTAATGAAATTTCACTGACAGATCCTGAGGTTGCCCAGGCAATCCGGAATGAAATCGGAAGACAGAACAGCAACATTGAGCTGATTGCTTCCGAAAATTTTGTAAGCAAGGCAGTAATGGCTGCCATGGGAAGCCCTCTTACCAATAAATACGCAGAAGGTTACCCCGGCCATCGTTATTACGGCGGATGTATCCATGTTGATGTAGTTGAAAATCTGGCAAGAGAACGTGCCAAAAAACTGTTCGGCTGTGAATACGTCAACGTGCAGCCGCATTCCGGTGCGCAGGCCAATATGGCTGTATTTTTCGCCATTCTGCAGCCCGGTGATACCGTTATGGGCATGAATCTGAATCACGGCGGCCACCTGTCACACGGCAGCAGCGCCAACCTGTCCGGTAAGTATTTCAATGTAATCCCCTACGGTGTAAATGATGATGGTGTGATCGATTATGAAGATGTTCGCCGCATTGCTCTGGAAGCACGTCCGAAACTGATCGTATGCGGAGCATCCGCTTATCCACGCGCTATTGATTTTAAAAAATTCCGTGAGATTGCTGATGAAGCAGGAGCTTATCTCATGGCAGATATTGCCCATATTGCAGGTCTGGTTGCCGGCGGTCAGCACATGAGCCCCATTCCCTACGCTCATGTCACCACCACCACCACACATAAAACTCTTCGCGGCCCCAGAGGCGGTATGATCATGTCCAGCAATGAGATGAATGAAAAATTCAGATTCGATAAGGCCGTATTCCCCGGCATCCAGGGCGGTCCCCTGATGCATGTGATTGCAGGCAAGGCAGTCTGCCTGAAGGAAGCGCTGGAGCCTTCCTTTACCGAGTATGCAAAACAGATTGTAGCCAATGCGTCCGTTCTGGCTGACCGCCTCATGGAACACGGCTTCAGGCTGTGCTCCGGCGGTACTGACAATCATCTGATGCTCCTGGATCTGCGAGGAACAGGAATCACCGGAAAAGCTGCGGAGGAACTTCTGGAAAAGGTCAACATCACCTGCAACAAAAATGCCATTGTCAATGATCCGGAAAAGCCTTCCATTACCAGCGGACTGCGTCTCGGCACTGCCGCAGCAACCACCCGCGGGCTGAAAGAGGACGATATGATTCTGATTGCCGATGCCATTGCCATGACTCTGAAGGATCCCAGCGGCTCCATGGACAAAGCAGCTGCTATTGTAAAGTCTGTTACCGACAGATATCCTCTTTACTAAAGCACAAAAGTTACGACGAACAAAATAATAAATATTTCTCTCAAAAAATCCTGTGGACTTTTCACAAAGTCTGCGGGATTTTTCCATATTTTTCCCATCTATATGTCAAAGATAAAACTTTCTCCACACTTTCCGCATTTTCTTCTTGCAATATTGCGTCAAAAAATGTAAATTTAAAAGGTACGCAAAGTTTTCGTAAAGAATTGGTAAATTTTACGTCAATCCATGCAAACAACTTATTACATCAGAAGCTGCGGGGAGAAGAGCTGTGACATTCCCGGCAGTTTCCAGAAGAAAGGGAAAGCAAATGAGTATTATTGACTTTCTGCCTCTGCTGGCAGGAATTGGTTTGTTCCTGTTCGGCATGAATTTCTTAAGCACGGCACTTGAAAAGATTGCCGGTGCACGTCTTGAAAAACTGCTGGAAAAACTGACCAGCAACCGCATCAAGGGAATCCTGCTTGGTACCGGTGTAACCGCAGTCATTCAGAGTTCATCTGCAACCACCATTATGGTTCTGGGACTTTTAAACGCCGGAATCATCAATCTGCCCAACGCAGTCCCCGTAGTCATGGGTGCCAATATCGGTACTACTGTCACTGCTCAGATTCTCCGTCTGGGAGACCTGGGAGGAGGAAGCGTCTTTATTTCCATGCTGAAGCCCTCCTCTTTCGGGCCTGTACTGATTGCCATCGGAGCATTTCTGATTCTATTCTGTAAAGACAGGAAAAGAAAAGATATCGGCAGCCTGTTCCTTGGTCTCGGCATGATTTTCTTTGGTATCAGCACCATGGAAAATACACTGACCCCCCTTAAAGAAATGCCCTGGTTCCAGGAACTGATCCTTATGTTTGACAATCCGGTTCTCGGTGTTCTTCTCGGTGCAGGCATCACAGCCCTCCTGCAGAGCTCTTCCGCGTCTGTCGGCATTATCCAGGCCCTCAGCTCCACCGGTGCCATCCGCTTCAATGTAATGGTTCCCATCATTCTCGGTATGAATGTTGGTAAATGTATTACCGTTATTCTGGCAAGTATCGGCGGCAAGAAGCCTGCAAAACGGGCCGTGTTAATCGATGTGACCAACAATGTTGTGGGTATGCTGCTTTTCATGGCCGTTATTTACGGATATCAGTCTATTTTCGGCTTCAGCTGCTGGAATTCCATTGTAAATCGTGGTAATATTGCTGATTTCCACACCTGTTTCAACCTGGTTACAGGCCTTGTTCTGCTTCCCTGCATCAATCTGATTATCAAATTTGCTTACACGGTTATCAAAGATGATGAAAGCACCGGTGAAGAGAAGGTTCTGGATTCTCTGAATGAGCATCTGCTTACTTCTCCCAATCTGGCTATCGAACAGTGCCGCAAAGCCATCATCACCATGGCCAATCTCGCTCAGAAAAACTTTCATGACTCTCTGTCACTGTTTGAAGATTTTTCACAGGAAAAAATTTCCAAAATCAATGAGCGGGAACAGCTTATGGACAAATACGAAAGCAGCGTCAGCAATTATCTGGTCCGGATCAACCAGCTGGATATTACGGATAAAGATAATCTGCGCGTCAGTGAAATGGTTCACAGTCTTGTGGATCTGGAGCGTATCGGAGATCATGCTGTCAACATCATGGAAGTGGCAATCTACGATGCGGAAAATGAAGTAACGTTTTCTGAAAGTGCTGTTGAAGAGCTTCGTGTGATTGGTTCCGCTGTTTCTGATATTTTGAATATTACTGCCGAGGCAACAGAAAAATCCAATCTGGATCTGGCTTATCAGGTAGAACCTCTGGAAGAAGTCATTGACCACCTGGAAGCAGAGCTGAAAGATAAACATATTGAACGTCTCATCAAGAACCAGTGTAATATTCAGAGTGGTATTTCTTTTGTAGAACTGCTGAACAATCTGGAAAGAATTTCCGACCACTGTTCCAATATTGCATTAAACCAGATTCAGACAGCTCAGAAGGGCGGTCTGGATACTCATGAATACCAGTATGAAATGCATCATCACGGCGGACAGACTTACCAAAATGCTTACGATATGTTTGCATCCCGTTATAATACGGAATCCATCATTTACCCTCAGGAAACTGAAATCCAGCCGAAAGCCGAACCCGATCAGGCAAAAGCTCCGGAGAATACGGAAATTTCAGAAAAATCAAAGGAAAAACGCAAAAAGGATAAGGAAAAAGACAAGAAAAAGAAAAAATCAAAAGACTGATTATTTTTTTGTTTTTCTCTGCGTATCATAATAAAAACAGGAAGCTCTGTCCGGCATACGGACAAAAGCTTCCTGCTTTTATTTTCCTTTCAGCGCATGCATCAGCATCCTGAAAGCTCTGTTTATCAGTGATTTCTGTTCAGAACTGATTTCTTTCAGATTACGCATCATATCATAAATTTTCCCGGGAGTGAGAACCGCAAAATCTCCTATGGTTCGGATCTGCGCCTGCGACAGAGAATTGAAAATCAGCTCGATGATCTCTTTCCTCTCCTCCATGGTAAGAGCAGCAAGCCAGCTTTTCAGACCATTATTCAATTCTCTGCTCCGCTCGCTGACACCCGGCACTTTTTCAAATTCTGTCCCCATAACCTGCCATGACAGACAGTCATGCTGCATCAGGCCTGAACGGCTGCTTTTTACCGTGCAGATATTTTCTTCATGAATCAGCATTAAACCGAAAAAAGACTGTTCCGGTATATAGGATACCAGACGCGGAAGAAGTTTTCCATAGGATTCCTCTGCAGACATGGATGTACTGACGCCCGGACCGTCATTATTATACACCTGGATGATCTGGCCGCGGAATTCCTCAAAGCACTTCACTGCTGCATAAACAGCCAGATGGCCTCCTTTTGAATGCCCCCCGATATAAAAGCCCGGTTCCCGGTCTCCGGTTCCCTCCCGTCTGTTCAGTGCATCCCGGAGATATTCCACTGCACGCCTCTCAGAAGGCACCTCAGGAGCATACACCATGTTAAAATCCTCCTGCCACCCCACAATCGTTTCATCTGTCCCGCGAAAAGCCAGATAGTACAGATTCTCTTCCAGGCGGATCTGTATGGCGGCAAACTGCTTTCCGGTATCCTCATCGATTTCATTCCTGTAATCGAGCAGATACAGATTTCCAAAACGTCTGGACTGCGCCATATCACGCAGTACAAATGCCGACATTTTTGTAAGTGTTGGTTTATCCAGAATCTCCTGTTCCGTAAACCGCCCCCAGAAACGCTGTGAAGCCTCTCTTACCGTAACTCCCTTCACTTCTGTCCGGGCAGAGCCTCTTATCTCCTCTTTTGTGTCTTCTTCCGGTACAATTCCGGAAAAATCCACATAAGAAATGAAAGAAAAAATCAGATTATCCACCTCATTGAACGATGACTGTTCAAAGGTCAGATCCCCCCGCCATTTGATATAATCTCTTAAATCAGCCATTATTCCCTTTCTTCCCGTATAATTTTTATCAGCTTACCCTGCTGTCCGTAATAACATTCTTATGATAACGGAATTTTTGAAAAAATACAAGCATCCTCTTTTTTCACACTCCTGCACTGCCCAGACAGGTAAAAATCACATGCACCAGACCACACAGTATACACCCGCACAGGGCAGGTATCAGAAAGGCTGCCGCCGTCCACAGCACACTCCCTGTTTCTTTCCGGATCGTCATGCAGGTGGTAGCACAGGGCCAGTGAAATAATGTGAAAATCAGCATACAGACTGCCGTTTCCAATGTCCACCCATTTCCGATCAAGAGTATTTTCAGCTGATCCAGAGCCGGTATCTCCACAAGGCTCCCTTTCTCCAGATAACACATGAGAATTGCCGGCAGCACGATTTCATTGGCCGGGAATCCCAGTATAAATGCAAATAAAATCGTTCCGTCCAGTCCCATAAACGCAGCAGGTACGTTTAAAATATCCGTGATCATTCCAAGAAGTGTCTGCGTTTGTGAAGCTGCGTCAGTTCCCGGCACATGGATATTTGCCAGCAGCCAGATTACCAGGCCTGCCGGAGCCGCAGCCATAATGGCACGACTTAAAACAAACAGTGTTCTGTCCACCAGAGAACGGATCAGTATCTGCCCAAACTGTGGTTTTCGGTAAGGAGGAAGCTCCAGTATGAAAGTAGACTGTTTTCCCCGGTTAAGTATACAGGAAAGGATCCCGGTTACCAGAAATGTCATAAAAATAGCCAGTAAGATCACCAGGCACATGATCACTCCTCCGGAAAATGCACTTTCTCCTGCAAAAAACATGGTAATAAGAGCGATCAATGCGGGAAAACGTCCATTACAGGGGACCAGAGCATTGGTCAGTACAGCAATCAGCCTTTCCTTTTCCGTATCGATAATCCGGCATCCCGTTACCCCTACCGCATTGCATCCGATTCCCATACACATGGTAAGTGCCTGTTTTCCGCAGGCATGACACTTTTTAAAACATGCATCCAGATGAAATGCAGCTCTGGGCAGATATCCCAGATCTTCCAGTATGGTAAACAACGGAAAAAAAATGGCCATGGGCGGCAGCATTACGGATACCACCCAGCTGCTCACCCGCCAGATCCCATTAAGCCACAGATCAGCCAGAATCTGCGGACAATGAACCATATCAAGCATCCATTCCATCTGTACGCCCAGCCATCCAAAAAAAGAAGACAGCAGGCCGGAAGGATAATTTGCTCCATTGATGGTCAGCCAGAATAAAATAAACAGCAGTACCAGCATGCTGATTGTTCCCGACACAGGAGAAGTCAGAATACGGTCAATCCGGTAATCTCTGTGCCAGTAGCCTTCATCGCTGACCTGTACGGTCTGTCTTACCATATCTGCTGCAAGAGCTGAATAGCACTCCTGTTTTTCGGTTTCCGGCTTCCCTGATTTCTGTTTCTCCCCATTCTGAATTTCCGTATTCATGACGCTGCAGGCTCCCACCAGCTTTTCTTCCGATACACTCCATCCCTCCGGTGTATTTGCTTTTTCAGATTTTTCTGCAGCTTCCGCAATGGCTTTTTTCAGCTCTTCCATTCCCCTCCCCCGGGCTGCACAGGTCTGAATCACAGGACATCCGGCCAGTTTTTCCAGAAGAGCAAAATCAATCCTGATTCCTTTTCTTTCTGCTTCGTCACACAGATTAATACAGAAGATCACAGAAACTTTTTCACACAGCTCCTTTACTTCCAGAGCGAATCGGAGACTTCTTTCCAGACAGGACGCATCACATACAACAACTACCACATCCGCAGTTTTTTTCCCCAGTGCATCTGCAGTGACAGCTTCTTCCTCCGACCTGGCCTGCAGCGAATATGTTCCCGGTAAATCAATTACACGATATTTTTTATTGCATTCCCCGATATGTTTTTTATCAGATTCTCTGCCGCATTTTCCATAGCAGTATGTTCCCTCTGCCAGTTCCACTGTCTTTCCCGGCCAGTTTCCCGTATGCTGATGCATTCCCGTCAGACGATTGAATACCGTACTCTTTCCCACATTGGGATTCCCTGTAAGCATCACACAGACCGTCTGTTTTTCTTCCATACACACCACCTGTATCAATGCTGCATCCTCCACACGCAAAGCAATAACACTTCCATGAATGCGAAAAGCCAGTGAACCTTTTCCGGGGTTGCGATACAGACAGATTCCTCTGCTTCCCGGCTGAAATCCCAGCTGTTCCAGACGATATATCAGCTGCCTGTTTTCCTGCCTCCTGTCCAGATGATCTATGATGAATTCCTGTCCTGGAAGAACTCCCGAAAGAGGACCCGCCGCATTTGATTTATATAAAGCAGTCAATCACATCACCGCCAGAATTTCTCATAACCAGTATATGCGGATGCTCTTACCGGGGTTACTGCAAAATTTAATTCTTCACGGAAATATATGGAATAAACCATGAAAAAAGGCACTGTTCCCACAGGGGATACAGTGCCCACAGTCATAATATTATATTTATTACAGCAGAACGCCTACGAAACATCCGTAGAATACCAGTGCAACGATGGTCATCAGCTTGATCAGAATATTGATGGAAGGTCCTGAAGTATCCTTGAAAGGATCGCCTACAGTATCACCAACAACCGCTGCCTTGTGCGCTTCGCTGCCTTTTCCGCCGTGGCTGCCGTTTTCGATGTACTTCTTTGCATTGTCCCATGCACCACCGGCATTGGACATGAAGATTGCCATCAGAACACCTGTAACCAGAGAACCTGCCAGCATACCGCCAACGGCTTCCTTACCAAGCAGAACACCAACCAGTACGGGAGCTGCAACTGCCATGATACCGGGAATGATCATCTCTCTTAAAGCTGCTTTTGTAGAAATATCTACACATGATGCATAGTCAGGCTTGCCTTTACCTTCCATGATGCCGGGAATTTCACGGAACTGACGTCTTACCTCTTCAATCATGCTGTAAGCTGCCTTGGATACTGATTCCATGGTAAATGCAGAGAACAGGAAAGGAAGCATACCACCGATCAGAAGACCGATAATCGTTGTCTGATTCAGAACATCGATCGTCTGTAAACCGGCTGCCTGTGCATAGGATACAAACAGAGCCATAGCTGTCAGAGCTGCAGAACCGATTGCAAAACCTTTACCCATAGCTGCTGTTGTATTGCCGACTGCATCAAGGGAATCGGTAATTTCACGAACAGACTCATCCAGACCGGACATCTCTGCAATACCGCCGGCATTGTCCGCAATCGGACCATAAGCATCAACGGCTACGGTGATACCTGTTGTGGAAAGCATACCTACTGCTGCCAGCGCGATACCGTACAGACCGCAGCACTGGAATGCAACGAAAATACCTACACAGATCAGAAGGATCGGAATCGCTGTGGACTGCATGCCTACTGCAAGACCGGAAATGATGGTCGTTGCTGCACCGGTTTCAGACTGCTCTGCAATCTTTTTAACTGATCTGTAATCACCGGATGTATATACTTCGGTGATGGTACCGATCAACAGACCCACAACCAGACCTGCAATGATTGCAACTGCAGGCATCATGCTGCCAAGATAACCGTAACTTAATGCTGCTGCACCGACCACTACAATAGCAGAAGCAGTATAGGTACCTCTATTCAAAGCCTTCTGAGGGTTTCCGCCTTCTTTGCCCTGTACCATAAAAGTACCGAGAATGGAAGCCACAATACCAAGACCTGAAAGAAGTGCCGGGAAAACAGCTGCTTTTTCTGCAGCCAGATTAACAGCACCAAAGGAACCTGCAAGACCAAGTGTGATCGCAGAAATCAGAGATCCGGCATAGGACTCAAAAAGGTCAGCACCCATACCTGCAACATCACCTACATTATCGCCTACGTTATCAGCGATGGTAGCAGGATTACGGGGATCATCTTCAGGAATACCTGCTTCAACCTTACCAACAAGGTCAGCACCAACATCAGCAGCCTTTGTATAGATACCTCCGCCTACACGTGCAAATAAAGCGATGGAAGATGCACCCAGACTGAAACCGAAAAGGATGTCCGCATTGCCGGTGATGGCATAAATCACGCTGACACCAAGAAGACCAAGACCTGCTACACACATACCCATAACAGCGCCGCCGGAAAAAGCAACTGATAAAGCTTTTGCCATACCGCTCTGTTTTGCTGCATTGGCAGTTCTTACATTAGCTTTGGTGGCAACATTCATACCGCAGTATCCTGCTGCAATGGAAAGCAGTGCGCCGCAAAGGAAACAAACTGCTGTTAACGGGTCTCTGACCAATAAAATAATGACGAAAAGCACTACAATGAAAACTGCCAGAATTCTGTATTCTGCAAATAAAAATGCTCTTGCGCCTTCAGCAATTGCAGAAGCGATTTCTTTCATCCGGTCTGTACCTTCTGATACTTTATTAACCCTGCCGGTCAGTACCAGAGCAAACAGAAGGGCAAGAATACCTGCAGCTGCCGCAACAAACATTAAGTTCATAACTTTACCTCCCTAAATTTACTTCTATTTCTCGTAGCCAGTAGCATGAACTATAATAATTCTATCATAATTCTCTCAAATAGCAAGAGAAAATTGTTATAATTTTCTTCATTTTTTCAATTACATAGTAATAATTAGGTATAATAATCCAGATAAAGTCTATTTTTTCTTGTTTCAGTTAACAGTTTTGACAACAAAAAACAGGTGTGTTATGTAAAGTGCTGTAAAATTACCCAGAAATTATTGGGACATTATTGGTTTAATTTTATGCAATTTTTAAGAAATTTCGAAAATTTATTTTTAATAAAAAATTTTTTTAAACTGTTCGGAAAGAGACAAAATTATAAAAAAGACCCGAACGGCTGAAATAACCATTCGAGTCTTTTTATAAAATTTATTATTTTGCTCAAATATTACAGCAATATGGGAAATACCCGGGTATCTTCAAATCTCCGAAAGAAATTATTCATCGTCATCCGGGAAATTCTCATTGCTTAATGCTTTAAGCAGCTCACTGAAACCTGCATCTGAAGGATTCAGGTCATCGTCATCATCTTCATGAACAGTCAGAGTTTCCGCTTCTTCAACACCGGGAACATCTGCATAGGATGATTCTTCAGTTTCCTTAAAATCATCTTCCATGTCAATTATTTCCGGTTTATCCGTATCCAGTTTAACAGAACGGTACCTCTTCATACCGGTACCTGCAGGAATCAGATTACCGATCAGAACGTTTTCTTTCAGACCGATCAGAGGATCAACTTTTCCGTTAATTGCAGCTTCTGCCAGAACCTTGGTTGTTTCCTGGAAGGAAGCAGCAGACAGGAAGGAATTGGTAGCAAGAGAAGCCTTGGTAATACCCAGCATAACCTGTTTGCCGGTCATAAGCTTCTTGCCTTCTGCTGCCAGTTTATCATTGATATCATTGAATTCCAGGACATCAACAGATGTTCCGGGAAGCAATTCTGTATTGTCACCGGGATCTTCGATCTTCACTTTCTTCAGCATCTGACGAACGATGATCTCGATATGCTTATCATTGATATCAACACCCTGTAACTGGTATACGCTCTGTACTTCACGGATCATATAATCCTGTACGGCACGCAGACCCTTGATCTTCAGAATATCGTGAGGATTTACACTACCTTCTGTCAGCTCATCGCCGGCCCTTACCACATCGCCGTCGAATACCTTGATTCGTGAACCGTAGGTGATGGGATACTCTTTTGTTGTACCATCATCGCCTGCAATAATAACTTCACGTTTCTTCTTGGTCTCCTTAACAGTTACGACACCATCGATTTCTGAAATAATGGCAAGACCCTTCGGCTTTCTTGCCTCAAAAAGTTCCTCAACTCGGGGAAGACCCTGTGTAATATCATCGCCGGCTACACCACCGGAATGGAATGTACGCATGGTCAGCTGTGTACCGGGCTCACCGATGGACTGAGCAGCGATAATACCTACGGCTTCACCAACCTGCACAAGGCGGCCGGTTGCCATATTGGCACCATAACATTTTGCACATACACCGATGTGTGACTTACAGCTTAATACTGTACGGATCTTAACCTTCTTAATACCTGCTTTCACGATCTGCTCCACTCTGGCGGGATAGATCATGTGATTCTTCCTGACAATTACGCGGGAAGGATCAGCAGGATCAACAATATCTTCAGCAGCTACACGGCCTGTGATACGCTGTTCCAGAGACTCCACACGGGGGAACTCGGCAACTTCCATATAAGGGATTTCATTTTCACCTTCACAGCAGTCAACTTCACGGATGATCAGATCCTGTGATACGTCTACCAGACGTCTTGTCAGGTAACCGGAATCGGCTGTACGCAGAGCGGTATCTGACATACCTTTTCTCGCACCGTGAGCGGAAATGAAGTATTCCAGTACGTCCATACCTTCACGGAAATTGGACTTGATGGGCAGCTCAATGGTTCGACCGGTTGTATCAGCCATCAGACCACGCATACCTGCCAGCTGTTTGATCTGTTTTGCAGAACCACGGGCACCGGAGTCGGCCATCATACGAATGTTATTGTAAGCATTCATATTACTCAGATCCATCAGTTTGGCAGACAGCTCATCATCAGTCTTCTTCCATACATTAATTACTTCTTTATAACGCTCTTCATCTGTCAGCAGACCTCTGCGGTAATGCATGGCGATCTTGTCAACAGTTGCCTGAGCTTCAGCGATCATGGCCTTTTTATCCTTCGGTACGCACATGTCGGAAATTGATACTGTCATGGCTGCACGTGTGGAATATTTGTAACCGATTGCCTTGATGTTATCCAGCACTTCTGCTGATTCCGTAGCACCATGTACGTTGATAACCTTCTTCAGGATGTCTTTCAGACCGATCTTCTCACCTTTGGAATCCTTTGCAACCAGCTGATCGATCTCCAGCTTCAGTTCATTACCGGGAATACTTCTGTCAACGAAACCAAGATCCTGAGGAATGATCTCATTGAACAGGAAACGGCCCAGTGTAGATTCTACATTGCCGGATAATACACGTCCGTCTTCCATATTTTTGGTAACACGAACCTTAATGCGGCTCTGTAAAGTAATATATCCATTTTCATACGCCAGAATAGCTTCATTCAGGTTCTTGAAAAACTTGCCTTCACCTTTTGAGCCGGGGCGTTCCTGTGTCAGATAGTAGATACCAAGTACCATATCCTGTGAAGGAACCGCAACAGGTGCACCGTCTGAAGGTTTCAGCAGGTTGTTGGGTGAAAGCAGCAGGAAACGGCATTCGGCCTGTGCTTCCATGGTAAGCGGCAGATGGGCAGCCATCTGGTCACCATCAAAGTCGGCATTGTAAGCGGTACATACCAGAGGATGCAACTTGATTGCCTTACCTTCAACCAGAATCGGTTCAAATGCCTGAATACCAAGTCTGTGCAGTGTAGGAGCACGGTTCAGCATAACAGGATGTTCTTTGATAACCTTTTCCAGCACATCCCATACTTCAGGCTGAAGTCTCTCCACCATCTTCTTTGCACTCTTGATATTGTGTGCAGTACCGTCAGCAACCAGTTCTTTCATAACAAAAGGTTTGAACAGCTCGATTGCCATCTCCTTGGGCAGACCGCACTGATAAATCTTTAATTCAGGTCCAACTACGATAACGGAACGACCGGAATAGTCAACACGCTTACCCAGCAGATTCTGACGGAAACGTCCCTGTTTACCTTTTAACATATCGGAAAGAGATTTCAGCGGACGATTACCGGGACCTGTTACAGGACGTCCTCTTCTGCCGTTATCGATCAGCGCATCAACAGCTTCCTGCAGCATACGCTTTTCATTTCTTACAATAATATCAGGAGCACCCAGTTCCTGTAATCTTGCAAGACGGTTATTTCTGTTAATGATTCTGCGGTACAGATCATTCAGATCCGAGGTGGCAAAACGACCGCCATCCAGCTGCACCATGGGACGCAGATCCGGAGGAATAACCGGGATTACAGTCAGAATCATCCATTCAGGCTTATTGCCGGACTTGCGGAATGCTTCCACAACCTCCAGTTTTTTGATGATCTTGGCTCTCTTCTGACTGGTAGTTACAGTCTTCAGGGCAGTCTTTAACTCTTCGGATTCCTTTTCCAGATCGATATCTCTCAAAAGTTCCTGAACAGCCTCTGCACCCATGCCTACACGAAGACTTTCACCATAATATTCATATGCTTCACGATATTCTTTCTCGGAAAGAACATCCTTATATTTTAATTTGGGAATCTTCTTATCTTTCTCCGGATCCGGATCAGTAATCGGCTTGGGAACCGGATTCAATACAACATAAGAAGCAAAATACAGTACCTTCTCCAGAGTTCTGGGAGACATCTCCAGAATCAGTCCCATACGGCTGGGAATACCTTTAAAATACCAGATATGAGATACAGGTGCTGCCAGTTTGATATGACCCATACGCTCTCTGCGGACACTTGCTTTTGTTACTTCTACGCCGCAGCGGTCACAGATTACACCTTTATAACGGATCTTTTTATATCTACCACAGTTACATTCCCAGTCCTTGCTGGGTCCGAAAATCTTTTCACAGAACAGACCGTCCTTCTCAGGCTTCAGAGTTCTGTAGTTAATTGTTTCCGGTTTTTTGACCTCACCGTCGCTGTTCTTCTTTCTGGACCATTCCAGAATCTTCTCAGGTGAAGCAAGGCCAATTTTAATCGCATCAAACACCAAAGGCTGATATGTTTCATTAACTGAATCAGACATGAGCGGCACTCCCTTCTACTGACGGAATATACATACGGACAGGACGCATACTCCGGTTCATCCATCTATATCTATCACTAACATAATTTCGCAGTCTTCGGAACCGGCCCCTGAAATACGGACCGGCTCCGAACAGTCACTGATTATTTATCATCGCCGAAATCATCTTCGTCTTCGAAAGACATTTCTTCAAAATCGAATTCTTCTTCAGGTTCTTCCGCAATAAATTCACCTTCGTCATTGCTGGTTCCCACCTGATATCCTTTCGCATGGAAGTCTTCTCTTGATTCATGATAAGAAGAATCGCTCTCCTCCAGCATCTTCATGCTGCCCGGGTTAGGAGTATAATCAACGCTCTCCTTGATTTCAACCTCGCTGCCATCCTCACGCAGAAGCTTCATATCCAGACACAGAGACTGCATTTCTTTCAGCAGAACCTTGAATGATTCGGGAACACCGGGCTCCGGAATATTCTCACCCTTGATAATTGCTTCATAAGTCTTCACACGTCCTACAACATCATCAGACTTAACTGTAAGAATCTCCTGTAAAGTATATGCTGCGCCGTATGCTTCCAGTGCCCAGACCTCCATCTCACCGAAACGCTGACCGCCGAACTGAGCTTTACCGCCCAGAGGCTGCTGTGTTACCAGTGAGTAAGGACCTGTAGAACGCGCATGGATCTTATCATCTACCAGATGATGCAGCTTCAGGTAATGCATGTGTCCGATCGTAACCGGGCTGTCGAATTCTTCTCCGGTACGGCCGTCGCGAAGCTGTACCTTACCATCTCTGGAAATGGGTACACCCTTCCACAGAGCTCTGTGTTCCAGATGATCACCCAGATACTGCATCACTTCAGGGAGTAATGTATCATTATATTTCTCCTGGAAATCTTCCCATTCCATATTGGCATAATCGTTGGCAAGTTCCAGAGTATCCTGAATATCAATTTCATTTGCTCCATCGAAAACAGGGGTTGCCACATTGAAGCCCAGAATTCTGGATGCCAGACTCAGATGAATCTCCAGAATCTGTCCGATGTTCATACGTGAAGGCACACCCAGAGGGTTCAGAACGATGTCCAGAGGACGTCCATTGGGCAGGAAAGGCATATCTTCTTCCGGAAGTACTCTGGAAACAACACCTTTATTACCATGACGGCCGGCCATCTTATCGCCGACAGAAATCTTTCTCTTCTGTGCGATATAAATACGCACGGACTGATTAACGCCGGGGTTCAGTTCATCATTGTTCTCTCTGCTGAATACCTTTGCATCCACAACGATACCATAAGCACCGTGAGGAACTTTCAGAGAAGTATCTCTGACTTCTCTTGCCTTTTCACCGAAAATCGCACGCAGCAGTCTTTCTTCTGCAGTCAGTTCTGTCTCTCCCTTGGGGGTAACCTTACCAACCAGAATATCACCTGCACGTACTTCTGCTCCGATACGGATAACACCGCGTTCGTCCAGATCTTTCAGTGCATCTTCGCCGATACCGGGGACATCACGTGTGATTTCTTCCGGTCCCAGCTTTGTATCTCTTGCAACTGCTTCATATTCTTCAATATGAACAGATGTATAAACGTCATCTTTCACAAGACGCTCACTTAACAGTACAGCATCCTCGTAGTTGTAGCCTTCCCATGTCATGAAACCGATCAGAGGATTCTTACCCAGAGCGATCTCACCGTTGCATGTGGAAGGACCGTCAGCGATTACCTCGCCTTTTTCAACCTTATCCCCTTTGAAAACAATAGGTTTCTGGTTGTAACAGTTGGACTGATTGCTTCTTTTGAACTTGGTCAGATGATAAACATTCTTTTCGCCGTCTACGGTGCGGACTACGATCTCGTTGGAAGTAGCACGTTCAACCGTACCCGCATTCTTTGCAACCACACATACGCCCGAATCGACCGCTGCCTTTGCTTCCATACCGGTACCGACAACAGGAGCTTCTGTCGTCAGAAGCGGAACTGCCTGACGCTGCATGTTGGAGCCCATCAGAGCACGGTTTGCATCATCATGTTCCAGGAAGGGAATCATAGCTGTAGCCACGGAGAATACCATCTTGGGAGACACATCCATCAGGTCTACTTTTCTTCTGTCGAACTCGGCTGTTTCTTCTCTGAAACGACCGGATACGTTCTGACGCACAAAATGACCATCTTCATCCAGTTCTTCGTTCGCCTGTGCTACAATATAATTATCTTCTTCATCAGCTGTCATGTAGACAACTTCATCGGTTACTCTCGGATTCTCAGGATCCTCCATATGATCAACCACACGATAAGGAGCCTCAATAAAACCATACTCGTTCAGACGGGCATAGGTAGCCAGTGAGTTGATCAGACCGATATTGGGACCTTCGGGGGTCTCAATGGGGCACATACGTCCGTAATGGGAGTAGTGTACATCTCGTACCTCGAAACCTGCACGGTCACGGGACAGACCGCCGGGACCAAGAGCTGACAGACGTCTCTTATGGGTCAGCTCTGACAGAGGATTATTCTGATCCATGAACTGTGACAGCTGGGAACTTCCGAAGAATTCCTTAACTGCTGCAGTAACAGGCTTGATATTGATCAGATTCTGAGGAGTGATGGAATCACTGTCCTGAGTTGTCATACGGTCTCTTACAACTCTTTCCATTCTTGACAGACCAATACGATACTGGTTCTGAAGCAGTTCACCTACCGCACGGATTCTTCTGTTGCCCAGGTGGTCGATATCATCAGTATTGCCAATACCATACTGTAAATGGATATTATAATTAATAGAAGCAAAAATATCATCTCTGGTAATATGCTTCGGAATCAGTTCATGAACATTTCTGCGGATTGCTGCAAATAACTCTTCTTCAGAAGAATATTCATCCAGCAGTTCCTTCAGTACAGGCCAGAATACATCTTCCGTAATACCCAGTTCACGGGGTTCACAGGATATAAACTGCTTCAGATCAACCATCAGATTGGACAGAACCTTGGTACTCTTCTCCTCTGATGAAGTTGTAACCTGAATCATAACGTAGGGAACCGCATTGTTCTGGATCTCAGTTGCAAGCTCTTTGCTTACACAGGTACCTGCTTCTGCAATAATCTCGCCCGTAACGGGAGATACTACATCTTCAGCCAGAACATGTCCGGTAATCCTGTTTTTCAGATGAAGCTTCTTATTAAACTTATAACGGCCTACTTTAGCCAGATCATATCTTCTGGAATCGAAGAACATGCCTTCGATCAGACTGGCAGCATTCTCCACGTAAGGCGGTTCACCGGGACGGATCTTCTTATACAGTTCCAGAATACCGCTCCTGTAATCACGGACATCGTTGCCGTGCTCGTCTACTCTCTTCGGTTCCTTTTCGATACTCTTTTCAATCTTCAGTTCATGACCGAACAATTCATAGATGTCCTCATCGCTGGCATGTCCTTCGCCCAGAAGGGAACGGATCAGAACGGTTACGGGAACCTTTCTTGTTCTGTCCACACGTACATAGAACACATCATTAACATCTGTTTCATATTCCAGCCATGCACCTCTGTTAGGGATTACAGTACAGGAGTACAGTTCATTACTTCCCAGCTTATCATGAGTCATACCATAATAGATTCCCGGAGAACGGACAAGCTGGCTTACAATAACACGTTCAGCACCGTTAATTACAAAGGAACCCGTATCAGTCATAAGCGGGAGTTCACCCATATACACTTCATGAGTATGTTCCTTGATTTCTCCCTCTTCTGTAGTGGTTTTCAACCTTACGGTTACCCATAAGGGAGCTGCGTATGTTGCATCTCTCTCTTTGCATTCTTCGATCGTATACTTGATATTATCCGTACGAAGAACGAAATCTACAAATTCCAGATTCATATTGCCGCTGAAATCTGAAATGGGTGAGATATCATCCAGAACTTCTTTCAGTCCTTCTGTGAGAAACCACTGATAGGAATTACGCTGAATTTCAATCAGATTCGGCATCTCAATGACTTCTTTTT
Organism: Lachnospiraceae bacterium; assembly: GCA_034086685.1. GTDB lineage: Bacteria > Bacillota > Clostridia > Lachnospirales > Lachnospiraceae > TWA4. The sequence goes on along the minus strand of JAXDZY010000089.1, from coordinate 2,685 downwards.
TTCTGGAATAACTCATTCGAATGCTTTTACCGGCTGGAACCGGTCGTATTCTGTTTTTCTCCATTGATCTTTCACCCCTAATTTAAACTCAAAGCCCCAAAAGGGCATTTTACCATTTTCAATAATGCATCTTACACTATAACATCCGCCCAATATTATGTCAACCAGTTTTTTCTTGTTTTTTGCATTTTTAACACTGTTCTTATTGCAAGGATTGTCTGTAAATGTTATAATATAAAAATGTATGCGATTATAAAAGGAGGAATTTCCCTATGAAACCATTCTGGATTGTCATGCTTGTAATTCTGATCGTTTTAATCGTCATTCTGGCTGTATTGTATTTTACAGGCAGAAGACTTGAGAAAAAACAGGCAGAACAGCAGGCACTTATGGATTCCATGGCCCAGACAGTAAGCCTCATGGTAGTAGACAAGAAGCGCATGCGCATCAAAGAAGCTACCGGTCTTCCCAAGCAGGTTCTCGAGCAGACACCCTGGTACCTGAGACGTTCCAAGATTCCTGTTGTAAAAGTCAAGGTCGGTCCCAAAGTCATGACCATGATGTGCGATGACAAGATTTTCGATCTGCTTCCTTTAAAGACAGAACTGAAAGCTACCGTCAGCGGTATCTATATTACAAAAGCAAAGCCTGTCCGCGGTTCTCTTCTTGCTCCGCCGAAGAAGAAAAAATTCCTGGACAGATTCAAAAAAGACAATAATTAGAACATGAGTAAACGGGGCTGTCGCACTAACTTAGGTATAGTGCCATAGTCCCTTTTTCGTCCAGTTCCCGTTCCAGCCCATATATCTCCTTCCGGGACCCGCTCTCGCTCGGGTGCAAAACGCAGCGGATTCTAAGCTCTCGAACTCCCTTTCAGGAAGTCCGATCGCTAAGAACCGGCGTTTGCAATGGTCCCTTTCAGGAGATTTATGGACTTCCACTGGGATAATAAAAAAGCAAAAAAAGAACAGCCGGACTTCTTTGCAAAAGCCGGCTGCTGTTGTATTATACAAGTATGCAACTACAAAATATAATACAAAAAGATTATACAGCAAATCAGATTTATTATCAATTCAAACTTCCATTAAATATTGACTGTATCATACCGGAAGATGACTCTGTGCGGCTGCTCAGCCAGTTCGTAGAAGGGATGGATCTGAACGATTTATATGCAACGTATTCCAGAATTAAGGAAAATCAGGCGACACCGCGCCAGCTTCTGAAGGTCATGATTTATGGATATATGAACCACCGGTATTCTTCCAGGGAGATTGAGAGTTCCTGCAGGCGTGATATTAATTTCATGTTCCTTCTGGAGGGTGCGCCGGTACCGGACCATGCAACGATTGCACGTTTTCGCTCCCTGCACTTTGCACAGTGCTCTGAGAAACTCCTTGCAGAAATAACAAATATCCTTTACGAGATCGGGGAAATTTCCGGAAAAGATCTTTTTATCGACGGGACAAAAATCGAAGCTGCAAGCAACAAGTACACGTTTGTCTGGAAAAAAGCCGTCACAAAAAACATGGAAAAGCTGCTTCAGAAGATGGCTGACCTGGTCGCATCCTGTGAGGAAAAATATGGGATCCGCGTTATTTATGACGGTAAAGTGCGCATGAGGCATATGAAGCGTCTGCGGAAGAAACTTTATGCATTGAAAGAAAAAGAAGGGATCGAGTTTGTGCACGGCACGGGGAAAAGAAAGAGTGAGCTGCAGAAATCCATGGAAACTCTGGAAGAATATCTGGACCGTCTGAAAAAATACACGCAGCAGGTGCATATCTGCGGTTCAAGGAACAGTTATTCAAAAACCGATCATGATGCAACATTCATGCGCATGAAAGAAGATGCCATGGGAAACGGCCAGCTGAAACCGGCATACAATCTCCAGCATGGTGTGGATTCCGAATATATCACATGGCTCACGGTCGGTCCGCAGCCGACAGATACCACAACCCTGATCCCATTTCTGGAAAGTATGGAACCATATCTGAATTTTAAGTATCAGAATATCGTTGCGGATGCCGGATATGAAAGTGAAGAGAATTACCTGTTTCTGGAAAAGAACGGACAGACTGCTTTTATCAAAACCACGAATTATGAAAAAGCAAAGACCCGGAAATACAAAAATGATATCGGCATCCCGGAAAACATGGATTATGACCCGGAAGAGGATGTATATACCTGTCACAATGGAAAGAAACTGAAAGTGAAAGCGGTCCGCCATCAGAAATCAAAGACCGGCCATGTATCAGAAAAAACGATCTATTCCTGTGAAGACTGCAGCGGCTGTCCTTATAAGACGAAATGCATCAGGGGAAACAACTGCAAAACTCCGATGGAAGACCGGACGAAAAACATCCAGGTATCGAAAGTATTTAAAGAAAAGCGGGAACAGGATCTGGAGCGGATCACCAGTGAACAGGGATGTCAGCTGAGGATGAACCGGAGTATTCAGGCAGAAGGATCTTTCGGAGAAGTGAAGGCAGATATGTCTTTCAGAAGATATCTGTGCACAGGAAAAAGGAATGTTCAGGCCGAAAGTATTCTGCTGGCAATGGCACATAACATGAACAAGCTGCACCATAAAATCCAGGGAGAGCGGACCGGCACCCATCTGTATGACCTGAAAAAAAGCTCATGATTTTGACATTTTAAAACAGAACATCAGTGAAAAAGTTCATG
>JAXDZY010000076.1:0-14491 GCA_034086685.1 Lachnospiraceae bacterium | reverse complement strand
GTAAAAAGTATTGATGAAGATGCTTCACAGGGCGATCATACATCTGAAGAAAAAAACAACGAGACCGATATCGCAGCATAAATGCTGGTCTTATCGGTCTCGTTAGAATGCTCACAATTTCAGATCACTGAACAGTAACCTGAATTGCTGATTTCCCCGTAACATTCCGGCCGTCTGTCCCGGAACAGCCCCCATTCCAGCCGTTTTGCGGCAAGCTCATCCAGATCGTAGGTTTCCGTCAGAATTTCTTCCCTGTCTCTGGACGCACTCTGCAGAATTTCTCCGGTTTCGTCGGTCATAAAAGAAGAACCGTAAAAGTTCAGGGATGATTTCTGACCGCCGTTTTCCTCACAGGGCTCCACGGATTCTTTTCCGATCCGGTTGGCGGCGATGACGGGCATCAGGTTGGCAGCTGCGTGTCCCTGCATGCATCTGCGCCAGTGGGGCATGCTGTCACATTCCAGAATCGGTTCCGATCCGATGGCGGTGGGATAAAACAGCAATTCCGCGCCTTTCAGGGCCATGCATCGGGCTGTTTCCGGGAACCACTGGTCCCAGCAGATTCCGGCTCCGATCGTTCCGAATCCGGTCTTGAATACCCGGAATCCTGTATTACCGGGTGTAAAATAAAATTTCTCCTGATAATAATGATCATCGGGTATATGTGTTTTCCGGTACACTCCCAAAAGGCTGCCGTCCGCATCAATGCAAGCCAGAGAATTATACAGTACATTCCGATCCTTTTCAAAAAAACTCACCGGTAAAACCACACCAAGCTCTTTTGCCAGACGCATGCCCATCTGAACCGCTTTATTTTCCAGTACAGGTTCCGCATAGTGATAGAAATCATACCGGCGCTGCTGGCAGAAATATTCCCTCTCAAAGAGTTCAGGCAGAAGAATAATCTGAGCACCTTCCCCGGCTGCCCGGCGGATTTTTTCTTCCGCATTCTGCCGGTTCTCTTCCGGATCTTTCCCGCACTTCATCTGAATTGCAGCCACTTTAACATTTCTCATGATTCATTTCCTTTCTGTGATTTTTCTGTATTTCCCTGCGGTATCTGCTGGGTGATGCAGTGAATATTGCCTCCCCCCACCAGAATATCCCTTGCGTATACGGGAATGATCTTCCTGTCAGGGTTCCACTGCTTCATCAGGGATACGGCCCGCTCATCGCTTTCCTGATTGTCACCGCCGAATGCAGGTATAACCACCGCTTCATTGGAAAAATAAAAGTTCACATAAGAGGCTGCCAGCCTTTCTCCTGCTTCCCTCTCATCCTCACCTTCTTCAAATTCATACCCATCTACTTCTTCCTGTGTAAGACACACGGGGTGATCAGGAACAGGCAGCCTGTGCACCAGCAGTTTCCTTCCCCGGGCATCTGTTTCATGCTCCAGATAGGACAGACAGGCTGCGGAAAGCGCATACTGTGGATCTTCCCGATTATCAGTCCACGCCAGAACCACCTCGCCCGGCCTCAGAAAAGCACATATATTGTCCACATGCTCGTTGGTTTCATCCTGATAAATACCTCTGGGCAGCCACAAAACCTTTTCTGCACCCAGATACCGTTTCAGCCGGTCTTCGATTTGTTCTTTTGAAAGAGACGGATTTCTTCCTTTGCTCAACAGACAGGCTTCCGTTACCATCAGCGTACCGTCACCGTCGCTGTGAACAGAACCGCCTTCCAGCACAAAAGGGGCCGCATTATACAGGCCGTAACCATATTTTTCCGCAAAACCGGCTGCAAATGCATTGTCTTTCTCCCAGGAAGCATACAGCCCGTCCACAGTTCCGCCCCAGGCATTAAATTCCCAGTTAACTGCACGAACCCCTTCATTCTGCGCAGGAACCCTTTCATCCTGTACGCAGACATCTTCATTCTGCACATGAACCACAAAAGTAGGCGCCACATCACGGGCCCATGCATCGTCTGTTTCCATCCTGAAAATCTCCACCTGTTTTTGCCAGGGATACTGTTCTTTCCCTTCCTGACAGACAAAAGCCTGACGGGATTCCATCCAGACAGCTCCGCTGCCCAGCAGCATTTCACATGCAGAAGAAATTCCCGCTTCTTCTCCTGCCACATATACATGCTCACTTTCCGCAATGGAGGCAATCACCTGACGAAAAGCCCTTCTGGCCGCTTCCGCTTTATAAATCCATGACCCGGGCCGTTCCGGCCATATTAAAATACAGCCGTGATGAGGTTCAAATTCACCGGGCATATAATATCCGTCCGCCGACGGATATCCTGTACATGGCTGTACTGATTTTTCCATATTCCTCTCCATCCCTACGACAGCCTCCTTTTAAAGTCCTGGTATCCGAATTCCCGGATCATCTGAATCTCTCCATTTTCCTTCAGAAGAGCAATGGCCGGCAGGCCGATTCCATTAAATGTATTATTTTTCACCATGGAGTAAATTTCCATATCTTCAAATACAAGCCGGTCCCCCACATGAATTTCCTGCCTGAAACTGTAATCTCCGATTACATCTCCCGCCAGACAGGTCATGGAAGACAGGCGGTATGTATACGGCTTTTCACCTGCCGGAAAGCCTCCCTGAAGCGGCGGCCGATAGGGCATTTCCAGCACATCCGGCATATGACACGCTGCCGAAGCATCAAGGATTAGAATATCCATCTGATTGTGAACAATGTCCTGCACTTCCGTTACCAGATATCCCGCATTCAGCGCAATTGCTTCTCCCGGCTCCAGATAAACCTCCAGCCCGTAAGTTTCCCTGATATAAAAAATCAGTTTCTTCAGCCTGTCCAGCTGATACCCCGGTCTGGTAATATGGTGACCGCCTCCCAGATTCAACCAGCTGATCTGACCGAGATACGGCCCGAATTTCTCCTCAAATGCCTGAAAAGTCGCTTCCAGATCATCTGCATCCTGCTCACAGAGAGTGTGAAAATGCAGCCCGCTCACCTCCTGCGGCATCCGCTTCGGAAAATTCTCTTTTGTCACTCCAAGTCGGGAGCCGGGTGCACAGGGATCGTAGATCGCATGTCCCTCCTGGGTGGAGTATTCCGGATTCACCCGGATTCCAATCTGAACACGGCGGCCGTCCTTCTGCGAATTTTCCGCATTATACCGCAATATGGTCTCCCGATGCCTTTCATACTGAGAAAAAGAGTTGAAAATGATATGATCGCAGATTTTTACCAGCTCCTGCATATCCTGATCTTTATAAGCAGGTGCAAACACATGATTTTCTTTTCCCATTTCCTCTTTTCCCAGACGGGCTTCGTAAAGACCGCTGGCAGTGGTACCGCTGATGTAATTGCCGATAAGAGGATAGAGGCTGTACATGGAAAATGCTTTCTGTGCCAGCAGAATGTGACACCCCGTTTCCTGCTCCAGCTTTTTCAGACAGACCAGATTCTCAATTATCTTTTTTTCATCCACAACATAACAGGGTGTGGGTATACTTTTCCACATAAACAACCTCCGAAAATATATTTTTCCACAAACGGGCTTTCCTTCCTGCACCTATTCCACAATCTGAGGATTTTCATCTACAATCCATGGAAGGCCGTACCGGTTCAGCATATCCATAAAAGGATCCGGATCAAATTCTTCCACATTGAAAACACCGTCTCCATCCCAGACCCTGTCCAGAACCAGAGCCGCACCGATCATGGCCGGTACACCTGTTGTATAGGAAATCGCCTGAGAACCGACCTCTCTGTAACATTCCTGATGATCACATACGTTATAGATATAAATGGTTTTCTCTTTTCCATCCTTTTTACCGGTGAAAATGCAGCCGATATTGGTTTTTCCCACAGTTCTGGGACCAAGAGAGGCCGGATCAGGCAGCAGCGCTTTCAAAAACTGGATCGGCACAATTTCCTTTTCTTCAAAAAGAACCGGAGAAGTTGAGAGCATGCCCACATTTTCCAGACATTTCATATGGGTAAGATAGCTTTGCCCGAAAGTCATAAAGAAACGGATTCTCTTTATCCCCGGAATATTTTTCGCCAGAGATTCAATCTCTTCATGGTGCAGCAGATACATATCCTTCCGACCGACCTGTGGAAAATCATACTCCCGTTTGATTTCCATGGGCTTTGTCTCCACCCAGTGACCATTCTCCCAGTAGGAACCATTGGCAGAAACCTCACGCAGATTGATTTCAGGATTAAAATTCGTAGCAAAAGGATATCCGTGATCACCGCCGTTACAGTCCAGGATATCAATGTATTCAATCTCATCAAAATAGTGTTTCAAAGCATAAGCGGAGAATACACTGGTAACTCCGGGATCAAATCCGCTTCCCAGAAGTGCTGTAAGCCCTGCCTGACGGAATTTTTCATGATAGGCCCACTGCCATGAATAATCAAAATAAGCGGTAAAACCGGCTTCTCTGCATCGGTTTTCATAGATTTCACGCCACCGGGGATCGTCGGTATTTTCCGGTTCATAATTGGCCGTATCGATATAATCTACTTTGCATGCCAGGCAGGCATCCATAATAGTCAGATCCTGATAGGGCAGAGCCACATTCAGCACCGCATCCGGCTGATAGGATTTTATCAGCGCAATCAGTTCCTCCACATTATCCGCGTCCACCTGTGCTGTGGTAATCACCGTATCCGTAGTTCCCCGAAGCTTTTCCTTTAAAGCATCACATTTGGATTTGGTCCGGCTGGCAATGCAGATCTCCGAAAATGTTTTGCTGTTCTGACAGCATTTGTGAATTGCCACTCCGGCAACACCGCCGCATCCGATAATTAATAATCTTCCCATATTGTCCTCACTTTCCTGAAAATATTATCTATTCAAAACAGTTCAGCTCACTCTGAACTGTCCCGGAATATTCTACCGTTTCCTGTCCTCTTCTTCCTCCAGCATGTCCTCCACATACCGGGGCAGCATAAAAGCACCCCGGTGCAGGTTGGTGGTATAATACCACGTCTGAATCTTCCTGTCATTCCAGCGCTTCGCATCCAGATCCGTCAGGGGATGATACTTTTTGGAAGCAAATCCAAACAGCCAGTAACCGGACGAACATGTAGGAATATGAGCCTGATACACCCGGCTGATGGGAAAGCTGTGACTGGCTTTCCGATGCATTACCCGGCAGGATTCCTCATCCTCATCGTAGAAAGGACTCCCATGCTGATATACCATAATGCCGTCTTCCCCGAGAGCCCGATAACAGTTGCCGTAAAATTCTTTGGTAAACAGCCCCGCAGTATGTCCCAAAGGGTCAATGGCATCGTTGATGATCAGATCATATGCTTCATGTCTGGAACGGAGAAAACGCAGACCGTCTTCATAATAGATATTTACTCTCGGATCATCCAGTCCGCAGGCGTTATCAGGAAAATACCGGCGGCACACATCCACAAAAACCCAGTCCGGCTCCACCACGTCGATCCGTTCAATCTCATCATACCAGGCCAGTTCCCTTGCCACTCCGCCGTCTCCTCCGCCGATGACCAGCACATTTTTTACATGAGGGTGCACCGCCATAGGCACATGAACGATCATCTCATCATATATAAATTCATCCTTTTCCGAAAAAACAATGCTTCCGTCTGAACTGAGAAAACGCCCGAATTCCGTTGAATCGAACACATCGATCCGCTGAAAATCGGTTGTCTCCCCGAAAAGCTGTTTTTCCACTTTTACTGATACTTTTACCTTATCTGTATGGTAATCTGAAAACCAAAGCTCCACGGTTTTTTCACCCTTTCCCTTAAAACTCAGCTTCCCGGACTTTTACTTTTCTGTCCAAACCCGGTTTTATTTCCACACCTGACGCTCATCGGAAAGAACATTCAGGCATTCCACTTTCGGATCTTCCGTTCCCTGCATGGAACAGCCCTTTTCCTTTGCGTAGATGATGTATTCGATAATTTCCTCCGTGATCATCTCTCCCGGCGCCAGTATGGGAATCCCCGGGGGATAGCACATGACGAATTCGCTGCAGATCTTTCCGGCGGATTCCCTGATGGGCACACACTTTTTCTCAGCGTAAAATGCCGCCTGGGGCGATACCAGAACTGTGGGATTGATGTATTCCGTGTTCAGCATCTGAGCCGGATCCTGAGAATACAGCCGTTTTATATCGGCAAGCGCACCCACCAGCCGCTCAATATCCTGGATTCGGTCACCGATGGATATATACGCCAGTATATTGGCAATATCCCCCAGTTCAATCTGGATGTCATATTCATCACGCAGCAGGTCGTAAACCTCAATCCCCGCCAGACCGATATCCCGGGTATAAACAGAAAGCTTGGTAACATCAAAATCATAGATACTGCCGCCATTGATAAGATCTTTTCCGTAAGCATAGTATCCGCCGATCTGATTAATCTCCTCTCTGGCGTATTCTGCCATACGGCTTACTTTTGCAAATGATTCCTTTCCGCGCAGGGCCAGATTTCTCCTTGAAATGTCCAGACTGGAGATCAGCAGGTAGGAGGCACTGGTTGTCTGAGTCAGATTAATGATCTGACTTACATATTCCCAGTTGACCCGTTTACCGGTCAGAAGCAGCGAACTCTGAGTCAGACTGCCGCCGGACTTGTGCATGGAAACCGATGCCATATCCGCTCCCGCGTCCATGGCACAGACCGGCAGATTCTCCCCGAAATACAGATGCGTTCCGTGAGCCTCATCCACCAGTACCAGCATATTGTGCTCATGAGCCAGCTTTACAATGGAACGCAGATTGGAACAGATACCATAATAAGTAGGATTATTGACCAGAACCGCCACTGCACCCGGGTTGTCAAGAATAGCACGCTCCACCTCGGAAACCTGCATGCCCAGCGAAATTCCCAGCTTCCTATCCACTTCCGGATTCACATAAACCGGTATGGCACCGCACAGAACCAGCGCATTGATCACACTTTTATGCACATTTCGCGGCAAAATGATCCGGTCTCCGGCCCGGCAGACCGACAATACCATGCTTTGAACAGAGGATGTGGTTCCGCCTACCATAAAAAATGCATGATCTGCCCGGAAAGCCTCCGCCGCCAGTTCCTCAGCTTCCCTAATGACAGACACCGGATGGCACAGATTATCCAGAGGCTTCATGGAATTCACATCCAGGCTGACGCATTTTTCCCCCAGAAGCTCCACCAGCTCCGGATTTCCCCGTCCCCGTTTATGACCGGGGACATCAAAAGGAACCACCCGCCGTTTTTTCAGTTTTTCCAGTGCCTCATACACCGGTGCCCGCATCTGCGGATTCTGCGGTTGTTTTCGTCTGTCCATGTTCTTTTATTCCTCACTTTTCAAGTATTTTCCACGTATGCAGCCACAGTCCGGCATTCTGTCATCAGCTTTTCTCAATGACCGGAAACTGCAGTTTTGGATATCAGAAAAGGACAGGTGCCAATCACCTGTCCTCATACTTCAGTCATATAATCATATAATAGTCTATTGTCTACGGTTCATCGCTGCCATCTGTCATTCTCTGTGATTCTTCAGGTTTCTTCCCGGTAATCTCCGAAGGGCATACCAGTTCCAATGTGGGCACATCCGCCAGCAAATGTCCGCATCATTATTGTGATTGCTGTAGGAGCATTTATCCCTGACGTCTCCCCAGCAGTTCACCAACTCCTGCGATTCCCACCAGCCGGATTCCTTCCGGTTTTTTCAGCCTCGCCAGATTGACTCTGGGCAGAATGCAGGTGGTAAATCCAAGTTTAACCGCTTCATCCACCCGCTGCTGCACCATGCTGACTGCCCGGACTTCTCCCGCCAGCCCCACTTCTCCGAAAACCATGGTATGCGGGTCAATGATTTTATCCTGATAGCTGGATAAAATCGCCGTCACAATTGCCAGATCAATGGACGGTTCGGAAATTCTCACGCCTCCGGCAATATTGATATAGGCGTCACACTGCCCCAGTGCAAGACCCAGTCTCTTTTCCAGCACAGCCATAAGCAGGTTGACTCTGTTAAAGTCCGTACCTGCTGCTGTTCTTCTGGGCATGCCGAAATTCGTCCGGCATACCAGCGCCTGTACCTCCGACAGAATGGGCCGTGTTCCCTCCATGGTGCAGGTCACCACCGAGCCGCTGGCGCCTTCCGGCCTTCCGTTAAGCATATATTCAGACGGATTGGGAACTTCTGCAAGTCCCGACTCCTTCATCTCGAATACGCCAATCTCATTGGTGGAACCAAAACGGTTTTTTACAGCACGCAGGATCCGGTAAACGGCCATACGGTCTCCTTCAAAATAAAGCACCGTATCCACCATGTGTTCCAGAATTCTGGGACCTGCCACAGTCCCTTCCTTTGTCACATGTCCTACAATAAAAATGGCAATTCCCAGACCTTTTGCCAGCCTCAGAAGTACCGATGTGGACTCCCGCACCTGGCTGACACTGCCCGGTACTGCCGCTACTTCCTCCCGGTACATGGTCTGTATGGAATCAATAACCACCACTTCCGGCTTCCATAAAGAAAGCTTCTCCTCAATAATATCCAGATCTGTCTCACAGTAAAATGTCAGATCCCCTGAAAAATGACCGATACGGTCAGCGCGCATGCGGATCTGCGCCAGAGATTCCTCTCCTGAAATGTACAGAACCTTTCTTCCGGAGGCTGACAGCTGTCTGCAGGTCTGCAGAAGAAGCGTGGATTTGCCGATGCCCGGGTCACCACCCACCAGAATAAGTGAACCGGGTACGATGCCGCCGCCCAGTACCCGGTTCAGTTCTGCACTTCCTGTGTCCATGCGGGGCTGATGAGTCATGTCAATCTCTTCCAGGCGGACCGCCTCCCTGCCTCCTCCGGCAATTGCTGCCGCACCGAGACCCCGGCCTCCCTGACCTGAACCTTTACCGGCTTTTGCTGCAGGGGCTTCCGTAAAGGTATTCCACTCCCTGCAGCCGGGGCATTGCCCCAGCCACTTGGATGACTCAAAACCACATGATCTACAAAAAAATACAGTTGATTTTGCTTTTGCCATATATGTAATTATCTGCGTACCTCAACGTACACCGGTGCTTCTCCCAGTTTCACGCTGATTGACAACTTGCCGGATCCGTTGGTGGTCATCTGTCCTACAGGTTTCTCATCAAAATAAATGGTATAGGTTTCTCCCGCTGCCAGTTCCAGCGTAATCTGTGCATCTTTATCGCCTTCAACAGTAAATCTGGCACCTGATTCTGTTACCATAAAACCAGTTACCGCTGTTCCCGGAACAGAATCGTACACAAACATGCCGTTCTTCTCCAGATGCGTGCTTTCCACATAGGTTTTTACGTAATACTCGTCTCCCTTATGCTCAAAACCCGGCAGTTTGGTCTTCTTTTCCAATGTATAATCACCAAAACTGATGCTTCCGTCGCTTTCCGCACGTAATAATTCCTTCACTGCTGACATAGTAATGTCCTCCTATCGTTTTCGTCTGCCGGCTGCCTGCCGGACTCCTTCCGGCAGGCAGGGGCAATTATCATGGTATCATCAGTATAATATAACTTGTGTAAAGTTGCAAGCTAACATTTTATTAAATTTTGTATCTGAATCATTGCATGCTGCCGGTAAACTCCGATACAGCATCAGCTGTTTCCGGCTTTTTCAGGGTCAGTTTTCCGGCTTCGGCAGTAATATCCACGATATCTCCGGCTTTTACCCGACCTGTAAGAATCTCTTCTGCCAGCATATCCTCCAGTTCATTCTGGATCGTCCGCCTCAGCGGTCTTGCGCCATATTTATGATCATATCCTTTATCCATCAGTATCTGCCGTGCCGCATCATCCACCTGAATGGTAAGATTCATCTGTTCTTTCGTTCTCCTGTTGATATTCTCCAGCATAAGATCCATAATCCGGCTGACCGCATCTTTATTCAATGCATGGAAAACAATAGTCTCATCGATGCGGTTCAGAAATTCCGGTTTGAACAGACGGTTAACCTCTTCCATTACATTCTGCTTCATATTATCATAGGTTTCCTCCTCGGAAACTGCAGTAATAAATCCAAGCTGCTTCGGTTCCACAATTCTGGTGGCACCGGCATTGGATGTCATGATGATCACCGTATTTTTAAAATCAATCTTCCGCCCCTGGGAATCTGTAATATGACCGTCATCCAGCACCTGGAGCAATGTATTGAATACATCCGGATGTGCTTTTTCAATTTCATCAAACAAACTCACAGAATAGGGGTGGCGGCGTACTTTTTCACTGAGCTGTCCGCCTTCCTCATATCCCACATATCCGGGAGGAGAGCCCACCAGTTTGGATACGCTGTGCTTCTCCATATATTCAGACATATCAACGCGGATCAGTGCATTTTCCGTGCCGAACAGAGCCTGTGCCAGCGCTTTGGAAAGCTCGGTCTTACCAACACCTGTAGGTCCCAGAAACAGGAAGGAACCTATGGGACGGTTTGGATCTTTCAGACCCACGCGGCCCCGTCTGATGGCTCTCGCTACAGCTGATACAGCCTTTTCCTGGCTGATTACCCGCTCATGCAGGATTTTTTCCAGATTCATCAGGCGCTCTGCCTCTGTTTCCTCCAGCTTCCGGACCGGAATTTTAGTCCACTGGGAAACAACCTCCGCAATATCATTTGCACCGACCACCAGAGATGATTCTTTCTTTTCCTTCTCCCATGCGGTCCGCAAAGCCTCCTGTCTGCTTCTGAGCTCATTCTGCTTCTGCTTGATCTCACCTGCTTTTTCATAGGCTTCTGTCTGAATTGCTTTTTCCTTCTCCAGATTCAGCTCTTCAATCTCCGCTTCCAGCCTCTCCAGCTCAGGCGGTGCCACGTAAGCACCGAGACGTATTCTGGAAGAAGCCTCGTCAATCAGATCAATGGCCTTATCAGGCAGAAAACGGTCATTGATATAACGTGCAGATAATTTTACAGCTGCCTGCAGAGCATCGTCCGTGATTGAAACCTTATGATGCTCCTCGTAACGGTGGCGAAGCCCTTTCAGAATTTCAAAAGTCTCCTCTTCGGAAGGTTCTTCCACCTGAACCGGCTGAAAACGGCGTTCCAGAGCCGCATCTTTTTCAATATATTTCCGGTATTCATCAATGGTAGTCGCACCGATCAGCTGCAGTTCCCCCCGTGCCAGAGAAGGCTTCATGATATTGGAAGCATCAATTGCACCTTCCGCACCACCGGCACCGATAATTGTATGAATTTCATCAATAAACAGAAGAACATTGCCATCTTCTCGCACTTCCTCCAGCACATTCTTGATGCGTTCTTCAAATTCTCCGCGGTATTTGGAACCGGCCACCATACCGGAAATATCCAGTGTCAGTACCCGTTTATTTTTTACCGTATCGGGAATATCTCCGGCTGCGATGGCTGCTGCCAGGCCCTCTGCGACGGCGGTTTTACCCACACCGGGTTCTCCGATCAGACAGGGATTATTTTTGGTACGACGGCTGAGAATCTGGATCACACGGCTGATTTCATTTTCACGTCCGATAACCGGATCCAGCTTTCCTTCTCTGGCCATGGCCGTCAGATCCCGGCTGTAGCTGTCCAGAGTCGGCGTATTGCTCTGAGAGTTTTTCTGCCCGCGGCTTTCCAGATCGTCCCGGCAGCTTCCTCCATCCTCACCCATGGCCTGCAGAAGATCCGTATAAACCTTACGGATTTTCACATGCATGGTGTTGAGAAGGCGGGTTGCCACACAGTCGCTGTCCTTAATAATCGCCAGTAAAATATGCTCTGTCCCGATCATCTGGGACCGGAACCGGTTTGCCTCCTTGGCGCTGTTGCTCAGTACATATTGTGCGCGGGGGCTGTAGCTGCCGATTTCCTGGGTACTTACCGTACTCATGGGAGTAATCAGCTGGCTGACCAGACCGATCAGCCTTTCCTCCTCAACTCCATTGGCCTGCAGCACCATGGATGCCACACCCTCCGTTTCCTGCAGCAGACCGATCAGCAGGTGTTCGGTCCCCACATAGCCATGCTGCAGCTGAGATGCCGCAGCTCTTGCATAGCCGATTGCGGATTTTGCTTTATCTGTAAATCTGCTGTTCATGCAAATTTCCTCCTGTTACTTTATTTTCTTGCCTTGCTATAGTTCGCATTCCGGTAAATGAGAACGGATGAACTGTGCCCGGACAACAGGGCATTCATCCTCGGAAAGATTCCTGCCTGCATACTGCATCAGGCTGGCCGGCTGTGACTGCAGCATAAGACTGTGAATATTCACCGGTTCTTTCATATGAATCAGGCCATTTGCCATACCCATGCGTATCTGAGACAGATACATCATACATTCTTTCAGAGAAAGCTTTCTAGCATAACGCAGCACACCGAAGGATTTATAGATTTCATCCTCCACATCCCCTCTCTTGGTACGCACGATCTCATTCTCCGCCTGCCGTTCCTGCCCGGCCAGCTGCATGGCAAAGCGTTCCACATTTTCAATAATCTCTTTTTCGGACTGGCCCAGTGTCTTCTGATTGGACAGCCGGTACAGATTGCCGTAATTCTCTCCGGGGTCGCCTCCGTAGACACATTTCAGGCTGATACCCATACGGCTGATTTCTTCCATAAGGCGCTTGAAATTGCGTTCTCTTGAAATCAGCGGCAGATGAAGAACCACAGAAGCCCTCAGCCCCGTTCCCATGTTGGTGGGAAAAGAAGTCAGATAACCGTATTTTTCATTAAATGCATAATCAAAATGCTCATTGATCCGATCATCCAGTTCATCCATGATCTCCCAGCCTTTGTGCAGTGCAGAGCCGGGAAGAAGACACTGAAAACGCAGATGATCATCTCCTCCCAGCAGAATGCTGACAGATTCATCCTCCGAGGTGTACAGTCCCATACTTGAATTTCGTCCGGCAATGGCTGAATTGATCAGTTTTCTTTCTTTCAGGGCCTTCTTTTCATTCTGATTCATCTGGCCCAGGTCGGTGTAGGACATGTTAAAGCTGTTCAGACCCTGACGCAATTCCTGAAGCAGTTTCTGTCTTTCCTGCTCCTGCATCTTGCCGGGGAATATATATCCTTCAATATTTCTGGCAAGGCGTATACGGCTGGAAACCACAATGCCCTGAGGCTTTCCTGTTACTTCAAACCATTTACTCATGAGCAGACACCTCCGCTTTCAAAGCACGAATTGCATCCCGGTATCTGGCTGCAGCTTCATATTCTTCCTCTCGCAATGCTTCCTTCAGATGTGCTTCCAGTGTTGCAATCCTCTCTTCAGCACTGATAACAGTCTGACCATCTCCAGAATTCTGCAAAGCTCCTTCGCCCCTGTCCTCTGCAATTTTTTCACCTGCAGGATTTACCTGACTGCGGCATTTCATGGGCCGTTTGCCCGAATGAGTATCGCTTCCCTGCAGCGTCTTGATGTGATCACCCATCAGCAGATTGAACATTTCGTAACAATCCGCACACCCAAAACGGGATTCCCTGACAAATTCCGCATAGGAAGTATGACATACGGGGCAGACAATATTCCTGCTGTCCGCACCGGCATCCTCCTGAGCAGGATCCATGGCGAATCCCAGAAGTCCTGACAGTAATCTGCCCAGCTGAGACTCCCCGTCAAATAATGCCGCTGCATATTTATGACCGCCAAAATCCATTGTTCTGGCACATTCCATGCAAAGATTATGCTCGGTCACTTCACCATTCACAATCTCGGTGTAGCGCACGTTCGCCTCCCTTTGCCCACATCTTTCACAAAGCATAGATTTCTCCCTTCTTATACATCTGTCTGTCAATCATAATCTGTTATCAGTTTCTACAGGTCCTGCTGACCACGCTCCGGCATATACCGGTCAAATATTTCATCCACCAGCTGATGTGTTTCTTCTCTGGTAACATTTTTACAGAGCGCACGCGTCAAAACCACATTCAGATTCTCTCTCAGTTCCTGAATAGCCTGATACTTATCCACATCCAGTGAAATGACCGCGCCTCTGCGGCGATCCAGTTTAATAAATCCTTCCTGCTTCAGTACGGTATACGCTTTATTAACTGTATGCATATTGATACCGATCACATCAGCCAGCTGACGCACCGACGGCAATGCATCCCCTTCATGAATCTGCTCCAGCGCAATCCCACGAATAATTTCATTACACAACTGAATATACAGTGCTTCATCACTGTTAAAATCAATATTAATCTGAATTATCATATGTTCACCGCCTCGTTATAATTGTTATAGTGATTGTATAACAATATTGAATCTCTGTCAATATTGACGAAACGGTTTTCTATGGTAAAATCCGGCTGCCTGTGGTAAACTGTTTGCAGAGCGATCCGATAAAAAGTTTAAAAGGTAAATTTTTCTTAAAGTTTATAAAACTTTTCGGAACTTTTCTGTGAACATTCAGTGTTCAAATTCTTAATATTTTATGTAAATCCCACGGTAAACGCACGTTTTTAGGGATGTTCAAAAAAAGATAAGTATGATAGATTGTATACAGGAAAACGGTGACATATCCAAAATAATCCTGTACAATGGAATCCAGAAAAATAATCTGGAGGAACCAATGGAAACAAA
>JAXDZY010000018.1:0-7593 GCA_034086685.1 Lachnospiraceae bacterium | reverse complement strand
GAAAGACTGATAAGCAGTGGTTTTTATGATTTAGCCACAGCCTATCAGTCTGTGCACGTCAACTATTGAAACCGCCGTGTACCGAACGGTACGCACGGTGGTGTGAGAGGACGGGGGCTAATCACCCCCTCCTACTCGATTGTCCGCATCGGGTGGAAAATCTCTTCAGGGGAGATTTTTCCACAGGATGTCTGAAAAGGATTTTATCTGATAAAGTTGGTTTTGATCTTTTCTTCACCTGCGGGAGCGGCGATTCCGGCCTGTTTTCCGGCTTCGATACATTTTAGAAGCCAGGACATCTGATCGGCCAGAACATGCATGATCTGAACACCTTCCTCGTCCTGCAGCACTTCTTCGGGGGTATTGCCGTGCACCATGTTCCAGTAATTGGAAGAAACCACGGGCATGCGGTTGATGGTGAAATATTTGTTCAGAGCATCCAGAGAAGCTGTAGTACCGGCGCGGCGCGCGGATACCACGGCTGCAGCGGGCTTATTGACAAGATAGGAACTGCCTGCGCAGAACATGCGGTCCAGGAAAGAAAGCACGGTTCCGTTGGGAGATGCATAGTAGACAGGTGAACCAACGATCAGACCGTCGCATGATTCCAGCCTGTCAATAACTTCATTGACACCGCCGTCCACAAAAACACAGCGGTTTTTCACATCTTTTTTGCAGGTGCCGCAGCCGGTACATCCGCGAACCGGTTTTGCAGCGATATGTACAATCTCAGACTCGATGCCGTTCTTCTCAAGCTGCTCTGCAATAATGGAAAGAGCAGTATGAGTACAGCCGCTTTTATGCGGACTTCCGTTTAATAATAATACCTTCATAATGTTACTCCTTAAATATCTTTATACTATATGCTGTTTCCCCATAATTATATAGGAAAAAACAGGTAAATGCAACTGTCCGGGCTTCTGCATGAGCACGAAAAGGAGATCAGGCACATATGAATTGTTACTCCCAACATTAAACCATATTTGAACAACATGGGGCAATTGGCTTTGGCGGGATTGTATCATAAACTGGTATTACCTGAAGCGTGGCAGCTGGTCGGTCTGAATGAGAACAGCTGCGAACAAAGGAAACTTTAATACGATGGGGGAGGAGTTTATCATGAGTATTGTATTCCATGAGAAATCCGGAGAATTTCATCTGTTTAATGATGAAATCAGTTATATCATTAAGATTTTACCCAACAGACAGCTGGGACAGCTTTATTACGGCAGACGTTTGAAAGATCATGACAGTTTTGAAGAACTGCTGGAATATGGCATGCGTTCCATGGTGGCGTGGACAGGAGGACTGGGACGCAGAGATGTTTCTCTTGAACTTCTGAAACAGGAGTATCCTTCTTTTGGCACGTCTGATTTCCGCAATCCTGCTTTCGAAATTCTGCAGGAAAATGGAAGTCATATCAGTAACTTCACTTATGTGTCTCATGAGATATCATCCGGAAAACCTGGTCTTTGTGGTCTGCCTGCCACTTACACGGAAGCACCGGAAGAAGCAGATACCATTATTTTTACATTATTTGATGAAGTAACACAGGTGGAGCTGAAGCTGAATTATACGGTATTCCGTGATTACAGTGCCATTGCCAGAAGCGCACATTTTGAAAATAAGGGGACACAGACACTGAAGCTGAATTCTGCCATGAGTTTTTGTCTGGATCTGCCCGGAACCGATTATGAGTGGATGCAGTTTTCCGGTGCATGGGCGAGAGAGCGCTCACCGTTCGTGAAAAAGATCGGCAGCGGTGTTACTTCCGTGGAGAGTATGCGCGGATGCTCCAGCCCCAATCAGAATCCTTTTGTGGTGATCCGCAGACCGGATACCACTGAAGATTTCGGGGAAGCATACGGTGTATCACTGGTTTACAGCGGTAATTTCCTGGCTCAGGCGGAAGGCGATACCTTTGGACAGACTCGTGTCATGATCGGTATCAATCCGAGAGGATTCTGCTGGAATCTGACACCCGGTCAGGTGTTCCAGACACCGGAAGCAGTGGTTGTATTCAGTTCAAAGGGGCTGAATGGCATGAGTCAGAATTTCCACGGACTGTACCGCACACGTCTGGCGAGAGGATACTGGAGAGACCGGGAACGCCCTGTTCTTCTGAACAACTGGGAAGCAACCTATATGGATTTCGACGAGGAAAAGATCCTTCAGATCGCTGAAAAAGCACATGAAGCAGGCATTGAACTGTTTGTACTGGATGATGGCTGGTTCGGCAACCGCAATGATGATTTTCGCGGACTTGGCGACTGGTTTGTTAATACGGACAAGCTGGTAAATGGTATCAGCGGACTTTCAAGAAAGATTACCGATATGGGCATGCGTTTCGGCCTCTGGTTTGAACCGGAGATGGTCAACGAAGACAGTAATCTGTTCCGGGCACATCCCGACTGGATTCTGGCAACACCCGGACGTGAGCCCTCCCTGGGAAGAAATCAGTATGTACTGGACTTTTCCAGAAAAGAAGTGGTTGATGCCATTTACGATATGATGGAAAAGGTAATTGCTGATTCTACAATCTCCTATATTAAATGGGATATGAACCGCAGCATCACGGAATGTTATTCTGCAGCCTGCGGGCCTGAACAGCAGGGAGAGGTTTACCACCGTTATATTCTGGGCGTATATGATCTGTATGAACGTCTGATCGCCCGCTTCCCTGAGATTTTATTTGAATCCTGCGCCAGCGGCGGTGCCCGTTTTGATCCCGGTATGCTGTACTATGCTCCTCAGGCGTGGTGCAGTGATGATACGGATGCGGTGGAACGAATCGGCATTCAGTACGGTACTTCCTACTGCTATCCTGTAAGCAGTGTGGGCGCTCATGTTTCCGTAGTTCCCAATCATCAGATTCTTCGTGTGACTCCTCTGGAGACACGTTTCAATGTGGCCATGTTCGGAGCATTCGGCTATGAGCTGGATATTACCCGCATGACGGAGGAAGAATTTGAAGAGGTAAAGAAACAGGTTGAATTTGTGAAGACATACCGTAAACTGATTCATACAGGAAATTATTACCGCCTGGCAGATCCTTTTGATACCAATGAAGGTGCATGGATGGTGGTTTCAGAGGATCAGAAGGAAGCAATTGTCATGTATTCAAGGATTCTGATTCATCCCAATTCATCCACAAAACGGCTGAAACTGAAAGGGCTGAATCCGGATCTGGAATATACCATTGAAGCGATTAATAAAAACGAAGTTTCCCGCTTCGGGGATGAACTGATGTATGCCGGCCTTATTACCACAGAACCGGCCATCGGTGATATCGGAGAAGCAGGAGCGGATGTTTATACTGATTTCTACAGCAAAGTATATGTATTAAAAGCCCGTTAGGGTTAAAAATAAAAAAGACCATGATATTATGCCGGATTCCCGCCTGGAGCAGGCACTGATATTCCTGATGCTGCAGGTATTTGTCGGACTGCTTTTTGGGGAGGCTGATATCATGGTTTTTTTGCGTTGAAATGAGGAAAAAAACGCGAAATAATAGGATTGGTAAAAATGCTCAAAGGACTTGAAACTGCATAAAAGTACTTTTTGGAAGTAAAAATGCACAAAAACAGACACGAAAACTGTAAAATGAATATGAAAAAACAAAAATTTCAAGTGAAAAAAGAGAAAAAATGTCGGGCAAAACATAAAAATGACATGTGAAAATATAAAAATGGAACAATGTGAGAACGAATATAGAAAAATGTAGTCAAAATAGACAAAAGAATAAAGAACTGATTTCCGGTATAATTAAAAGAATTGTTGAATATAACAATAAAAAACTATTATTACTGGCAAAAACTTACAATTTAAAAAGTTAAAACATAAATATACCACATTTTTCTATTTTCAAACCACATTATTCCATGTTGTTTCAGGATATAAAAGTGTACAATATAGCCAAGGAACAAGGAACGAGTTCCAGAAAAAAATTCAATATTTTTTTTGAAGAAGGAGGAAAAAAATATGAAACTGAAAAAGGTTGCAGCTTTATTGCTGGCTTCAACAATGGCACTGTCTCTGGCTGCATGCGGAGGCGGCGATTCAGATTCCAAAGGCGGTTCTGAAACCCAGGCCCAGGCCAACGTTGACCTGAGCGGTAACTACACAGTTGATGAACTGACTGTCAGCATCTGGGATAACAACCAGCTGGACGGACTGCAGAAGATTGCTGACAAGTGGACCGAGACATCAGGTGTTAAGGTTAAGATCAACGTTGTTACATGGGACAACTACTGGACACTGCTGGAAGCAGGTGCATCAGGCGGCGAGATGCCCGATGTATTCTGGATGCATTCCAACACAGCTCAGATGTACATGGAGAATGACATCCTGCTGAATCTGGATCCTTACATTGAAAAGGATGATGCCATCGATCTGAACAATTACTATGAAGGTATCGTAAATCTGTATACCCGTTCTGACAATGGCGTTCATTATGCACTGCCCAAGGATCATGATACCATCGCACTGCTGTACAACAAGGCTCTGTTTGACAAGTACGAAGTAGAGTATCCTGCCGATGACTGGACATGGGAAGATGTATATGATGCAGCTGCAAAGATCACAGAAGCAGGCAAGGCTGACGGCGTTTACGGTTATGCCATGAACGTTTCCAACAACCAGGATGGCTGGTACAACATCGTTTGCGATTACGGCGCACAGATCATCACAGATGACCACAAGGGTACAACCATCGGTTCTGCTGAAGGTAAAGCAGGTATGGAGATGGTTCGTAAGATCCTGACAGTTGCTGCTCCTCAGACAACAGTTGCAGAAACCGGTACAGACTCTCTGTTCCAGTCAGGACTGGCAGCTATGATTACTCAGGGTTCCTGGATGATCAACAGCTTCTATACAGCTGAACATGCATCTGATTATGCATGGGCTATGATTCCTTACGCTGACGTTAACGGCAACGGTGCATGTGATCAGGGCGAACGTTATTCTGCTTACAACGGACTTGGATGGGCTGCTAATGCAGGTACCAAGGATCCCAATGCTGCATACAGCCTGATTTCCTACTTCTGTTCCGCAGAAGGACAGCAGATGCAGTCTGAACTGGGTGTTACCATGGCCGGTATGATCGGTAAATCCGATGCATTTGCCAATGCATTCGACGGTATGGATGTATCTGCATTCATCCGCGCTGAAGAAGAAGGCGATCTGTACTTCCGTCCTTACACACGTAAGACTACCGTTTGGGAAGATGCACTTCAGAAAGCAGGCGGCTTCCTGGATGCATGGCAGAATCCTTCTGATCCTGAGTTAATGTCCACAGCATGTGACAATGCTCAGAAGATCATTGATGATGCAATTGCTGCAGAATAATCTTAAAGAATTATAATCAATCGTTGTTGATTTTCAGCTACAGTTGGTTTTGGCGGACCATGCTGCACAGGTGGTCCGCTTTTTTTCCCCATATGGTATGATTCTGGCAAGGAGGAAACGCATGAAAAAACAGAAAATGTCAATAGCTCAGAAAAAAGAAGCTATGTGGTCATATCTTTTTGTTGCTCCCACGATTATCGGCCTTGTAGTGCTGAATATTTATCCCATTTTCAATACGATCTATCAGTCATTCTTCAAGACCGGTGATTTCGGTAAGGGCAATATTTTTAACGGCGTTGATAACTATATCAGACTGCTGTCGGACGGTGAGATCTGGCAGGCATTCTGGAATACGATTAAATACGCAATCATTGAAGTTCCCTTTGGTATCGCAATTGCTCTGGTTCTGGCAGTTTTCCTGAATAAAAAACTGGTCGGTACTTCTGTATTCCGTACAATTTTCTTCCTGCCCATGGTTTGTGCACCCGCTGCAGTTGCCATGGTATGGAAATGGCTTTACAATACTCAGTTTGGTCTGTTGAATAATATCTTCGGTACAAAGATTGAGTGGATTTCCAATCCCAGTATTGCATGGATCTCCGTCGGCGTGATCGGTGTATGGTCCATTATAGGTTACAATATGGTTCTGTTCATATCGGGACTTCAGGAGATTCCCGGTGATTACTATGAGGCAGCAAGAATTGACGGTGCATCCGAGATCCGCCAGTTTTTCGATATAACAATTCCGTTACTCAGCCCTACCACATTCTTTATTGTACAGACCCGTATCATCGGTGCACTGACAATCTTCGATCTGATGTTCATGGTTATGGATAAGACAAATGCAGCTCTGGGCAAGGTTCAGTCTGTTGTATACCTGTTCTATCAGTATTCCTTCACCAACGGTGATAAGGGTACCGGTGCGGCACTGGTTGTTATCCTTCTGGTATTCATCATGGTTATTACTGTGATCCTGCAGACTGCAGAGAAGAAACTGGTATATCACAACTAAGGAGGGGCGGATATGGATAGTTACACTAAAAAGAAACGTCTTAATACGGTATTGATTTATGTGATTCTGTGTATTGTAGCTTTTATTATGATCGTCCCCTTTGCGTGGATGATTCTGACTGCACTGAAGACCAATCAGGAAGCAATTTCGGTTAATCCGTTCTATATCTTCCCTGCGCACGGATGGCATTGGGAAAACTTTTCTACAGTATGGAAATCATACAATTTCCTGATCCTTTATAAAAATACTCTGCTGATGATCTTCTTCCGTGTTGTATGTGCCTGCCTGACAGCTACCATGGCCGGCTATGCATTCGGACGTCTGAAATTCCCGGGCAAGAATGCTCTGTTCTCACTGGTTCTGATTCAGATGATGGTTCCCGGACAGATTTTCATCATCCCTCAGTACCTGATGATTTCCAAGCTGGGTATGATGAATACACAGTTTGCACTGGTATTTCCCGGTCTGGTTACCGCATTCGGTACATATCTGCTGAAGACAGGTTACGAAGGACTTCCCAAGGATCTGGAGGAGGCGGCCGGCCTGGATGGCTGTAACGTAGGACAGAGATTCCTGATGATCATGATGCCTCTGACACGTTCTTCCATGGTTTCACTGGGTATCTTCACAGCCGTATTCGCATTCAAGGATCTGATGTGGCCCATGATCGTTTGTACAGAAGCAAAGACAACTACTCTGTCAGCAGCTCTGGCTAAGATGCAGGGTCAGTACAACAATGATTATCCTGCAATGATGGCTGCGGCAACACTGGCCGTATTGCCCATGCTTATTATTTACGTTATCTTCCAGAAACAGTTCGTTGAAGGTATCGCTACTTCCGGCGGTAAACTGTAATCTGATGTCTGCACCTTATTAAGGTGACTCTAATCCGGGGTCATAACATATGTGATGACCCTGGATTTTTTACTTGAAATAGGGTGACCGCAATCCCACTGGCTTTAGACGGTGGGTTAAGGTCGCCAAAAGTAGATTTTTGTGTTACACTATCGGTATGGGAACATGGAAATCAAAAAACAGACACAAGTATTTATTACAATACCATATTATTTTCGTATGTAAATATAGAAAGAAGTTACTGGTTTCAAAGCGGTTATCAGATGATATCAAACAGTTTTCTTATGAGATATGTCAAAAACATCATGTAAATATCAAATACATGGAAACGGATAAAGACCATATCCATTACATGATAGAAACAGAGCCAACCATGTCCG
>JAXDZY010000004.1:0-2758 GCA_034086685.1 Lachnospiraceae bacterium | reverse complement strand
AATCATGAATCAGAAACTTGTAACGGTCATAACTGCGATCCGCTATCTGATAGGCTCCAAAAGGGACATTACCGATGACTACGTCGAAAAAATCATCGGGAAAATGTGTGTGCTCAAAACCGTCTATGGTAATATCCGCTTTTGGATACAGTTGTTTTGCAATCTGACCGGTAAGGGAATCCAGTTCTACGCCATACAGATGGCTGTCCTTCATGGTTTCCGGCAGGCATCCGAAAAAGTTCCCAATTCCGCAGGATGGTTCCAGAATGTTGCCGGAAGTAAAGCCCATATTTTCCAGTATTTCATACATTGCACGGATGACTACCGGGCTGGTGTAATGTGCATTGAGGGTGGAAGAACGTGCGGCTTCATATTCCGGCGGGGAGAGCAGCTCTTTCAGCTGCGTATATTCATCAGCCCAGCCCTTATTGTTCTCATCAAAGGCCATGGGAAGGCCGCCCCAGCCAACATAACGGGACAGGATTTCCTGTTCTTCTGGTGTTGCAGAACGGTCTTCAAAGTGCAGTGTCTGGAGTAGTCTGATGGCTTCCATGTTGGCCTGAAATTTGGCTTTTGGTCCGCCGGCTCCCAGGTTTCCACTTGTAATCCGGAAATTGACCGGTTCCTTAGAGGGAATAACCGGGGATGGATCGGTATTTTTGAAGGCTGTTTCGGGTTCTGCAGGAAGGAATGATTCTTGTGTAAACTCTGATGTGAAAAGAAGCTGCTCTTCCACAAGGCTGTGGACATCCTGCAAATTTTCTATTCGTGTAATCGGGAAACCGACTGCCTGCAGGAAGGTCAGGTCGATCAGAGAAACTTTTTGTGTTTCAAAATCAACGGAATCTATACGGAACATCCGTCCGTCAATGGAAAGCTCTGCACCAATTGGTATGTAATCTTCGGAAGGAGGTTCCTGGGCGGGCAATTCTCCCGGATTGGATGCCAGTTCTGCCGGTTCCTTTTCAGATTCGTTTGGCGCAACAGGTTCTATGGGATTTTCCGGCTGTTCAGGGAACAGGGTAAAGTCCCCATTCTGAAATTCTTCAATATCCTGCAGATATCGTTGATCTTTTGGGAGAGTATGATAATCTTCCGGAAGCTGATTGACTGCATTCTGCATGAAATCAACCAGTTCTGCAATAAATTCCGGATGAAGCAGTGCTTCCATTATTTTTACGGCATCCTGTTGATAGCGCTCCTGATCAATAAAATTCCCTTCCAGCTGGATCGGCATCTGGAGCTGAATGTCTTTTGGCATATCAGCACGAAAATGGGTAATTTCCCTGGCAAGATATTCTATTTCAAAGGCAGGTTGATACGCTTTTTCTTCTTGTGTCAGAAACTGATCCGTCTGGAACAGTGACGCTATCAGTCGGGATGCTTTTGTCCAATTGAGTGTAACCGTGTCAGTAGTGCCGTCTGGAGATTCCAGTGCGTATTTTAACCCGCGGCTGCTGTATTCAAAGGAAAGAAAGTCATTTCCCTGAGTTGCAGGATAAGTTCCACCCATAATGCCATATGAATTCTGCAGATAATTGGAACGGATTTTTGACTCGGTATGCTGCAGGAAGCAGGAATAAATACCGAGTTTCGTATCACGGCTTCGATTGCAGAGGTGATCCTGTATCTGGTTAAACGGAATATACCGCTGATGCGATGGCATCAGAAAATCATCGGAAGTATGGTAGATCCTGTTTGCGAAACTCAGCCGTTCCAGCCGGTCAAGCAGCTCCGGAATTTTGTGATAATGAAAGCGGAGAATGCTGTGGTCCAGTTGGTAATCCTGATAAAATTGCTGCAGTATCCCAATCTGGCGTTGCAATTCATCTGGATTTTTGAGCTTTTCTGCGAGACGCGCGGTAGCTTCCGGATATCCTCCGGAAATTTCTTCCCGGTCGAAATAAACGAAAGAGAAGTTTTCGTAATCAAAATCGTGGTAAAGATACAACATGGATAGAGCAATTTCTTCCCGTTCAAGATCCATGGCATTGTCTATGATACTCTGAGAAACATAATGTCCGCTATCCAGAAGTTCCTGAATCCGGTGTTCGGCATCTTCCCAGGAGACATATGCTTTTTCCCCGGCGGAGTATAGATCATCTCCCAGTGCAAGCTGAATACCGTTATGGTTAAAACCAGCAACGTAATCAGTGCCTTCCAGACGGATACCGGTTGTACTTTCACCATATTCTTTGGCTAATAAAACAGCCCGTTTGGGAGCGGGAATATCTTCCAGATAGAGAGCGACAATCCGAAGCAGGCTTTTTTTATGGTTGCTGCCCCCGGTGAGCAAATCATCCAGAACTTCAATTGGAACTGATTCTGTCAGCATACCGGGCGTTTTTTCAGCACCAAGATCCTGCATCTGTTCATCAGCAGAAGGAAACTGCGGCAAAATAAAAGCAGCGGAAGATGTGACATCCTCCGCTGCCGGTTCTTTTTCGGTTTTGCGTGTATCAGACTCGGTTAATTGTAAACCAGTTCGGTCAGCACGATTTCCTCTGCCATCTGATGCAGAGAGTTCATGTGTGCTGTCCAGCTCAGTGGGTTCGTTGCCTTGTCGGGAGCTGGATTTGATTGAAGCAGCTGGTTCGTTATTCGTTCGATTCTTGTGTTGGCTGTCCTGTCGATCTCCAAAAGGTGTTCGGTCAGTTTGCCGCTCAGAAGAAGTGTCTGGTACGTCCCGCCCCGATGCTCCTTCAGATAGGTTTTGCGAAGCATTCCATATTTGCCTGGAATTTCGCTGGGCTGTTCG
>JAXDZY010000107.1:0-39169 GCA_034086685.1 Lachnospiraceae bacterium | reverse complement strand
CTAAAATGGCAGGTGTTACACAGCTGCCTTATTTTGATGCATTAAATCAGGTTACCTACATTAATTTTTTATAAAATCAGGATTCTCCGGATTTTATCCTTGTTGAAATCCAGATTTAGAACTTGTTTCGCAATTACCTATTTGAGTTGATTCTGAGAACATACTCCGTTGAATTATGCAGAAATAAAACAGCTCCTGAAAAAAATACAGGAAAAAATCAGAAGATAAGATGCGGTATGCATTTTGTCTTTTGAACAGATAATAACAGACTACACTATTTTTTTTCAAAAGCTGCTTTTCCTTTTTTGCACAAAAACGAGCAATTATTGCATAGTGGAATCGGTTGAAAATGTATTATTCTCTTATAAAGAAAAAAACAGCTCAAAAAAAGAAATTTTTGAAAGGTGGTAAGGTACCGGTAAACCAAAACCGTACGATTTGACCATGCAAAATTGCGGGGAGGAAAATCTATGATAGAAATATTGAATGGTCAGCATGAGACAGTAAATTACGGAGATTCCCTTGGGGTTCGGCTCTATCACAATACTGATTATGAAGATTATCCGGAACACTGGCATACCGCTATTGAAATTATTATGCCGATTTACGGAGAATATGGTGTGATTGTCGGAGGTCAGAAATATTCTTTAAAGGAAGGAGATATCATTATTCTCAATTCAGGTGTGATGCATTCACTGGAAGCACCTGTTACGGGTGAGCGGGTGATTCTGCAGTTCAGCGATTATCTGCTGTATTCATTAAAGGAGATGGAAACTCTGCTGACAATGCTTCCACCGGTTCTGTATCTTTCTGAAGACAATGATCCGCAGAGACTTTACAGTTTTGTAAAAAAGAATATGGATGCTATTGTTGTGGAATATGGAGAGAAGAAGACTTTTTTTGAAGCCGTAATCTATGCACGGCTGATTGAAATCTTCGTATATCTGGGACGCGGAGCCACATGGAGTGAGAGGAATGTGAAAAATACAGAGGTGGAAAATAATCCTGCAAAAAAGAAAGAATACATGGAAGCAATTATGAGTGCATGCAACTATATTAATAAGCATTTTCAGGAACCGCTGACACTGGAAGAAGTTGCGGCGATCAGCGGTTTTTCAAGGTATCATTTTACGAGAATCTTCAAGCAGTGCATGCACATGACTTTTTATGAATACCTGAATCAGAAACGGGTTGCAAAAGCGGAGGAACTGCTGATTACGACAGATCAGAGTGTGACGGAAATCGCCATGAATTCCGGCTTTTCTTCTATCAGTTCTTTTAACAGAACATTTAAATCATTGAAAGGATGTTCGCCGTCTGTATACCGCAATAAATGGAATTCAATATAATATCAATTAAATACACATTGAATTCATTGAAAAAAGAGAATTACATGTTTTGTAGTTCTCTTTTTGTATGTTTACTTTGCAAAAATTGCTAAATGTAGAGCAATATTTGCGAAGCATTTCCTGCAGGGACTGATATGATAGAGACAAACTACAAAATGTCAGAAAAATATGAAATTAAATTGATATATTATGAAAATACTTCAGCGAAAACATAAACACGGAAAGAAACAGAGGTGGTTATCAGATTTGGATGATATCCAGAACGCGCTGGACTCCTGCGTGAAAAACAAAGCGGATATCGTAAAAGGAGTCATTAAAGTTTCGTAGCTTCTGTAAGCAGGATCTGCATCAGAAATACAGGCTGCGATTTATGGAGGTCGGAATGAGAGACAGAGAAAAAGCAAGACAAAAAGCAGAAGAACTGGTCAGTCAGATGACAGTCGATGAGATGGCAGGCCAGCTTCGATTTGATGCTCCGGCAATTGAGAGACTGGGGATACCGGCATATAACTGGTGGAACGAAAGCCTTCACGGAGTCGCAAGGGCAGGAACAGCAACGGTGTTTCCTCAGGCAATCGGACTGGCTGCAGCATGGGATGAAGAACTCATGCTGGAGACCGGTACCGTAATCGCAGATGAGGCGCGGGCAAAATACAATGCTTCTGTTAAGCACGGAGATCGGGGCATTTACAAGGGACTGACCCTCTGGTCCCCCAATGTAAATATTTTCCGTGACCCCCGATGGGGCAGAGGCCATGAAACCTACGGAGAAGATCCGTATTTAACGTCAAGGCTGGCTGTTCCCTACATCAAAGGCATGCAGGGAGACGGAGAGCATCTGAAAACAGCGGCATGTGCAAAACATTTCGCTGTTCATTCAGGACCGGAAGCGCTGCGCCATTCCTTCAACGCAAAAGCGACGAAAAAAGATATGTTTGAAACGTATCTTCCTGCATTTGAAGCCTGTGTAAAGGAAGCAGGTGTGGAAGCCGTTATGGGTGCCTATAACAGGACCAATGATGAACCCTGTTGTGCAAATGATGAACTGATGAACCGGATCCTGCGCGGCAAATGGGGCTTTCAGGGGCATTACGTCTCCGACTGCTGGGCAATCCGTGATTTTCATGAACACCACGGAGTTACAAAAAACGGGGTGGAATCTTCGGCCATGGCACTCAATGCAGGCTGTGATCTGAACTGCGGCTGCACTTATCTGTGTCTGAAAGAAGCATTGAGGAAGCATCTGGTGAAAAAGGAAACACTGAAAGAGGCAGCGGTCCGCCTGTTTACCACCCGTTATCTGCTGGGAATGTCAGAGGAAACTGAGTATGATGCCATTCCCTATACCTGTGTGGAATCACCTGAGCATCTGCGGACAGCCCAGAAGGCAGCTGAGGAAGGAATTGTTCTTCTGAAGAATAACGGTATTCTCCCTCTGAAAAAGCAGGAAGGAACGGTAATCGGTGTAATCGGCCCCAATGCGGACAGCCGCAGATCCCTGGACGGCAATTATCACGGAACCGCTTCCCGATATATTACCGCACTGGAAGGCATTCAGGATTATGCGGGAGAGGAGATGCGGGTACTCTATTCTCAGGGCTGCCATCTTTTTGAAGACAGGGTGGAAAAACTGGCGGAAAGCGATGACCGGATCAGTGAAGCACTGGCCGTAGCAGAATGCAGCGATGTGATTATTCTCTGCCTGGGACTGGATGAAACACTGGAAGGGGAAGAAGGTGACACCGGAAATGCCTATGCTTCGGGAGATAAAAAGGATCTGGAGCTTCCGGCGGGACAGAAGCGGCTTATGGAAGCTGTGCTGAATACCGGAAAAGATGTAATTGTATGTGTTTTTGCAGGAAGTGCCATGAATCTGTCTCTGGCTGATGAAAGAGCAGCGGCAGTGGTTCAGGCATGGTATCCCGGTTCCAGAGGAGGCAGGGCTCTGGCCAATATTCTGTTCGGAGAAGTTTCTCCCAGCGGAAAACTGCCGGTGACATTTTATCGTGATCTGGAAGGATTGCCGGATTTTGAAGATTATTCCATGGAAGGCAGAACCTATCGCTATTTGTTAAAGGAACCTCTGTATCCCTTCGGATACGGACTGACCTACGGCGATATCCGGATCGAAAAGATGACATTAGAAGGAACTTTGGATCCCCATCAGGATCTGATACTTCAGATTACGTATAAAAACTACGGAAGCCGGGCTACAAAGGATGTATTGGAGGTTTATATCCGGAATCATGATACAGAACTGGCACCGCCGCATCCTGTATTATGTGGTTTCAGGAAAATCGAAGCACAGCCCGGTGAAGAAAAAACTTTGGAAATGATCATTGAAAGAGGTGCTTTCCAGGTGGTAAATGAACAGGGTGACCGGATTCTTGATTCTTCTTCCTGCACGCTGTATGCAGGGACTTCAGGTCCGGATGAGAGAAGCGAAGTGTTGACCGGAAAGAAAGTGAAAAAGATTACCATAAGCTGGTAAATCTAAATGAACAAAGGAATCGACAGTATGAATTTAACGACAGATAATCCGATGATACGATTGCTTAACGGGGCAGCCAATCTGATTATACTTAATATACTGTGGGTAATCTGCTCCCTTCCCATTTTCACAATCGGGGCTTCCGCCACGGCATTATTTCAATTATTCTGAAAATGGTCCGGGATGAAGAAGGGGAGATACTGAAATATAAGATCAAATGTACCGGCAGAAGCAGAGGGGGCCGAGCGGAACTTCTCTGCTTCAGGTTTAATAAAAAAGGAGATGATGGAAGTCTGCGGTATTACGGAAAAACAGCTGCCGAAATTGTATGAAATCAGGAATATGAAATAAGGCTCAGATCCTGTGTAACAGATAGGATACCGCCGTATGGGAAAGAAAAGGCTCCCGTACGGCGTTTTTTTCTCATAACATGTATGGGAAACAGTAATTTTATTTAACAAATTGTAATTCTTTGTGGAAATGAAAAGCCTGGTGTGATATACTATTGCTGAATTACTGGTTTTCTAATGATCATGTTGTAACTCTGCTCTTAAATCGGGAGGAAAGCTTAAATGACATGGGCAGTAATATCACAGACCGTAGTTTTTTTCCGAAATATACATAGCGAAAGGTATAAAAAATGAAGCTGAAAAGATGCATGTTTATGTTTCTGCTGGTCTGTTCCTTCTTTCTGTGTGCATGCGGCAGCAGGGAGATGACAATAGACGGTGAAGCAGTTGAAGTGATTCCTGATGATGATGGAAAAGGATCGTCTTTTGTCATTCGAACAGATGACGGAGAAGAGATCGGGGTTCTGATCGATGATGATACAGCCATTGTGTCTTATGCAGATGACAGAGCTTTCGAAGAATTCAGGAATGGCAGTCTGACCGCATTTACGGCGACTGCTTACTGTAAAAGGCGGAAATTTTCCCTGGAAAGAGGAGATTCATCTGAAATAGATGCCTATCGTGCCGCAGAGATCGGGATTACATCTTATCTGACAGGTGATTCTGAAAAATTATCCGATGGAACTGCTCTTGATGTGTGGAAGGATTCCGACAGTACCATGTATCGTCTGAAAGACGGAATGGAACTGCTGAAAGTACAGAATCCCTCCGGCCCTGAAGGTGTCTATGCGGGCGGGACGGAGAGTTTTGATGATCTGAGTGAAAAAGCGCAGGCAGGTATTCAGACTTATTATGATGGACAGGGGCTTTTGTATGATGTACAGGAGGAACTGGAAAAGGCTTATGCCTGCTTTCGGAAGTCTCTGGAAGAAAATGAAGAGTTCTGCATATGGACGGTGAGTCAGGATGTTGCTCCCACCGCGTCCAGTGAAAAGATCATCTGTTTTGAGACAACAGTTACGATGCCTGATGATGGATCCGGCTCGGAATATTGTCAGGGAGCGGTATTTGACCGGGAAACGGGCGAATACATGGATACATGGGAACTGTTTACCTGCGGAAAAAAAGAAGCAATAAAGGAAATTCTTGATATGGCGGGAATTACGGAAGAACCTCTGAGGAGTGAGATGGCAGCATCCATGGATTCAAAAAACATGGTTCTGTTCGATGAGGGAATTGAAGTATATTTTCCCCGGGGAACTCTTAAGAGCCAGGAAGAGCTTTATATCCTGGGACTGGATTATGATGACAGACTCCTCGGAATCCTGCAGGAATGGGCAGTTCCCAGAATCATTGAGTGATGAAGAATTATATTCAGGAGGTAGAATTAATGGGTTTTACAGAAATCAATGTGAAAGAGCTGGATAAAAATCCTTTTGTGATGATTGGTGATGAATGGATGCTGATTACGGCCAAAAAGGATGGGAAGGTGAATACCATGACCGCTTCATGGGGCGGTGTGGGTATCATGTGGGGAAAGACTGTGGCTACAGCCTATATCCGTCCTCAGCGATATACAAAATGTTTTGTGGACAGCAGTGAGTATTTTACATTGACTTTCTTTGGCGGTGAGCATAAGAAAGCGATGGGATATCTGGGCAGGGTCTCCGGTAAAGATGAGCCGGATAAGATTGATAAGACAGATATTCACGTGACGGAAATCGACGGCCAGCCCACTTTTGAGGAAGCAAATCTTGTACTGGTGTGCAGAAAACTGTATGTGCAGGAGATGCAGAAGGATTGCTTTACGGGTACGGAAGAGATTGAACAATGGTATCCTGCTGAAGATTATCATACCATGTATATGGCAGAAATTGTAAAAGCTTACCGGAAGTAATGGAAATTCAGCAGTATGTGTCAATAATACAGATTATGTTGACAGGAAAGTATGGCTTTCTTTATACTGTATACAGTAAAACCTGTAACAGTTTAACAGGGATTTAGCTGTTCTGAAGCAGTTCAGCATATATAAGCCGACGCAGAGCTCAGGATCCGATACAGGGTACAGAGCTCTGCATTTTTTATTGAGGTGAATTATGAGTAATATTATTGAAATCAATCATTTGAGTAAAAGCTTCGGCGAAGTGAAAGCGGTTCAGGATCTGAGTTTTCGTGTGAAACAGGGTGAACTTTTTGCTTTTCTTGGCATCAATGGAGCGGGAAAATCTACTACCATCAATATTATGTGCGGTCAGATTTCCAAAGACGGAGGCAGCGTGGTGATTGATGGTACCGATCTGGATCAGAATGTGAATGAAATAAAAAGAAAACTGGGTGTGGTGTTTCAGAATTCGGTGCTGGATAAGGCATTATCGGTACGGGAGAATCTGGAAAGCCGTGCGGCGCTGTACGGAATTCATGGAGAAGCTTTTCGGAAACGTCTGACAGAGCTGGCACATATGCTGGATTTTGAGAATCTGCTGAAACGTCCGGTGGGAAAATTGTCAGGAGGTCAGCGCAGGCGGATCGACATTGCCCGTGCACTGCTGCATAAACCGGAAATCCTGATACTGGATGAGCCCACCACGGGGCTTGATCCGCAGACCCGGAATATTCTCTGGAAGGTAATCGGAGATCTCCGGAAAAATGACCATATGACGGTGTTTCTTACGACCCATTATATGGAGGAAGCAGCAGATGCGGATTATGTGGTGATTCTTGACAGTGGCAGAATTGTTGCGGAAGGGACTCCTCTGGAATTGAAAAATGCTTATACCGGTGATTTTATTACCATTTACGGTATGGAAGAAAAGAAGATACAGATGCTTGGAGCACAGTATGAACTTCTGCGTGATGCTTTTCGTGTGTCGGTTCCCGACACTGCTGCGGCCACGGAACTGATCATACGATATCCTGATATTTTCCGGGATTATGAAATTACCAAAGGGAAGATGGATGATGTATTCCTGGCGGTAACGGGTAAAAAACTGACGGGAGGTACAGAAAAATGAGAGAACTTGGTGCGCTGGTTAAACGGAATACAAAACTGTTTTTTAAAGATAAAGGGATGTTTTTTACTTCTCTGATTACACCGGTGATTCTTCTGGTTCTGTATGCCACTTTTCTGAGCAATATTTACCGGGATACTTTTGCTTCGGCAGTCCCTGCTGCGCTCCGGGTTCCGGATTCTCTCATTGACGGTTGTGTGGGAGGGCAGCTGATTTCCTCAATTCTGGCTGTCAGCTGTGTAACGGTTGCATTCTGTTCCAATATGCTGATGGTACAGGATAAGGTTTCCGGCAGTCTTTCGGATATGACAATTTCGCCTGTGAGATCCTCCGTACTGGCCATGGGTTATTATTTTGCAGCACTGCTTTCCACTCTGCTGATCTGTTATGTGGCAACAGGTTTCTGTCTTGCTTACGTGGCATCCAGAGGATGGTACATGTCGGCAGGGGATGTCCTTCTGATCATACTGGATGTATTTCTGCTTGTCATGTTCGGAACGGCATTATCCAGCATTATCGGATATTTCCTTTCCACGCAGGGACAGATATCGGCGGTGGGAACCGTTGTCAGTGCAGGATATGGTTTTATCTGCGGCGCCTACATGCCCATTTCCCAGTTCTCGGAGGGACTTCAGAAAGCACTGTCCTTCCTTCCAGGTACATATGGAACGTCTCTGCTGCGAAATCATGCGCTGCGGGGTGTCTATGAGGAAATGAAACAGCAGGGATTTCCGGAGGAGGTGGTGGAGGGGATTCGTGATTCCATCGACTGTAACCTGTATTTCTTCGACAATAAAGTGGAAATTTCCACCATGTATCTGATTCTGACAGTATCCGTACTGGTGCTGATTTTTGTATATATTATGCTGAACCGGCTGCAGATTAAAAAAACAACGTAACTGTTTAAAGGCTTGACCTGTACGCTGCGTATACCGTTATAATCTGATAAAAGCGCCGGATAAATCTGACGCCATGACAGGAACGGAGGTTATTGTATGCAGTTAAATGAAGTGTGCCGTCGGGTGGAGCTGAGTAAGCGTGCGGTAAAGTATTATGAAGAGCAGGGGCTTCTTTCTGTTGGGAAGGATGTGAATGGATACCGCAATTATACGGAGGAAAATGTTGCAATTCTGCAGAAAATTGCGGTTTACAGGAAACTGGGGATCAGTATTCGTGATATCAGGTGTCTGCTGGAGAGCAGTGATGACACGATTCTGGAAGAGATTTACGAAACAAAGGCTGCTGAGATGGATGCGCAGGAACAGGAACTGCGGGCGCTGAGACGTTTTATTGATGATCATGATGCACAGACTGCGGCAGATGCCATGGAATTCAGAAATATTGCGGAAGCATTGAAAGAGATGATACCGGGATTTTACGGACAGTATTTCATGAATCATTTCCTGCCTTATCTTCAGATCCGGATTACAACACCCGAGCAGAAAGCGGCTTACAGGAATATCATTGAATTCTGGGATAATACCACCATCCGGGTGCCGTTGTTTATGCGTTTCAGCGGATGTCTGATACAGCGTCTGACACCGGAGCCATCCATGAAAGCCATGACAGAACGGATCGATGTACAGATCAGGCAGTATCTGAATCCTACCGATGAGGAGTATGAAAAGCTGAAGCAGCAGATCAGGAAAAATGTGCGTCTGAAAAATTCCCTGCTGTACCGGTATCACCCTGCGTATATTTCACAGCGCCGATTCATGAAGCAACTGCAGGATAAGGGATATAATGATATTTTTATCCCCAATATGATTGCACTGTCACCCAAATACAGGGAGTATCATGAGGCACTGGAAAGCATCAACAGGAGGGTCTGCAGGGATCTGGGACTGTATTATGATTCGAAATATAATCTTATAATGAAGAAGTAAGGGAGCTGCAGTTTAGAATTCGTGCCGGGATTCGGAAGGTTTGAGGCCAAATTGCAGTGATATCCTCCACGGGGACGCGCTCTCGCTCTGTGACAAACGCAGCGGATGCTGAATTCGTGAACCGTCCGTCTGGGCGGTCCACACGCAGGAACCAGCCGAAGTCGCAAGTCCCATGGGAAATAATGTGTCCACGAAGTATTTTGATGCCAGATAAGCCAGTGGGATTCGGGCACAGACAATGGAAACAGAGTTGTGCAGGAAGGAAAATCCAGACAATCCGCAGGCACAGAAATAGCCGCTGAAGCAGAAGTGGATGCACGCCAGGATGCAATCCCAGATGTAACCATGCATATATTGGCTGCCCAGACGGATAACTTCTGCGTCGGATGAAAACAGACCGACAAAAGGTTCTGCTGCCAGCTGCATCACAATGACTGAAAGCACACCGAAAGAAACGGAAAGTATAATCGCATATCGCAGAGTCTGCTTCGCCCGGTCATGCCTGTCGGCACCGATATTTTGAGCGGCCAAAGCGGAAACCGATGACAGCATAGAAGACGGCACCAGGAATAGGAAGCTGATGAGTTTTTCCACAATACCTACTGCTGCGGCATCGTTCAGACCACGCAGATTGGCAATGACCGTAATCACGATAAAGGAGATCTGGATGAACCCGTCCTGGAAAGCAACAGGGAGCCCGATTTTCAGCAGGGAACCCATGATATTCTTCCGGGGACGGAAATGTTCCCTGTTTAAGACGAATTCCGTCTGTCTTTTCAGAATGATCCCCAATGACACAATTACACTGACCGTCTGGGATAATGTCGTACCCAAAGCTGCACCGGCAGGTCCCAGCTTCATAATTCCAATGAACAGATAATCCAGTGCAATATTGGAGGCACATGCAACGGCAATAAAATACATTGGGCTTTTGGAATCGCCTATACCCCGGAAGATGGAACTGATGATATTGTAAGCTGTAATAAACGGGATGCCGATAAAGCAGATAGTAAGATACATAATTGTACCGGTCACTGCTTTCTCCGGAGTGGACATGACCGCGACAATGGGCTTAACCAGCATAAGCAATACAATGCTGATCACCACGGACAGACTCATAAACAGTGTGACCGTATTCCCGATGGCAGTGGACACTTCCTCCTGCTTTCCTGCGCCGATGGCTTTGCCGATCATGACTGTAGAACCCATAGCGAGTCCAACAATCATAACTGTCAGCATATGCATGACCTGGCTTCCGATAGAAACGGCAGTGGTATTTTCTTCACCGTTAAACTGACCAATGATGAACAGGTCGGCCATACCATAAAGTGTTTGCAAAAAATAAGACAGTAGAAAAGGCAGCGAAAAGGATATAAGCGTTTTGAACACGCTGCCTGTAGTAAGGTTCTTTTCCGTATTGATTTCTATGACATTCCTCTCGTATGATATTTTACCGGAATATGACTGAAAACAGAACGGTTATACCTGCGTGAACTGACGCAGAGTGATTTTGAGGCATTGAGCAGGATTTTGCAGGATGAGGAAACCATGTACGCTTATAACGGTGCATTTTCAGATGAAGAGACACAGGATTGGCTAGACCGCCAGATTGGCCGCTACCTGCAGTATGGTTTTTGTCTGTGGGCGGCTGTGCGCCGGGAGGATGATGAGCTGATCGGCCAGTGCGGTCTGACCATGCAGCGATGGAAAGGCAGAGAGGTGCTGGAAATTGGCTATCTGTTCAGGCGGGACTGCTGGCATCGGGGATATGCCGCAGAGGCCGCAAAAGCATGCAGGCAGTATGCATTTGAAACACTCCATGCCGATGAGGTGTGTTCCATCATCAGGGATACGAATATCCCGTCACAGAACGTAGCCATCAGAAACGGTATGACGGTTCAGGATACATGGACGAAACATTACCGGGGCGTTGACATGCCGCATCTGCGTTTTTCTGTAAAGAGGAATCCAGCCCGGATATCCGGAGGTGCAGACGGCATTGCCGACCGGAGTCATGTGGGAGGCGTGGAATGATAACATATCCGCAGACAGGGTATTGGGAAACAGCTGCTGCATCTGGCAGAACGTGCTCTGAAAAAGAACGGGATTCCCAAACGCGCTCTTTTTGTTCTGAAAGAAAACAGAGAAGGCATCGAATTTTACAGAAACATTGGTTGGAAGGAAGAAACCATTGTCAGCACCTACAGTAAAATTTTATGATAATCTGCGGGAAAAGGCAGCGCCCTTGTTTGCAGGATGGGATGAGACCCTGATTACATCCTGTCTTCAGGGAATTATGGGGCAGATCTATGTGAGTGAAGAATGCGGAGGTTTACCGGAATCGGCAGCTGCGGTACTGGGTGATTTCTGCTTTCTGGCAGGAAAACCGGATCGGGAACTGGCCGGTCATGATTTTGGCAGGGATTTTCTGATTATGGTACCGCAGAATGAGGCATGGTCAGAAGCTATAGAGGAGGTCTGGGAAGAACGGGCCTTTCGCAGAACGCGTTATGCCATCAAAAAGGACCTTTCCTGCTTTAACCGGGAAAAACTGCTTAAATATGTAAAAAAGCTGCCCGAACCGTATCAGCTGCACCAGATAGATAAAGAATTATACAGGCAGTGCAGAAAACAGGACTGGAGCCGCGACCTGGTTGCCCAGTTTCCGGACCTTGAGACATATAAGCAGCTGGGGCTTGGCATGGTGGTAACAAAGGACTCTATCCCAGCTGGGACGCGCAGAACCTCTGGTCAGTCGCACTGGCAGAAAAACTCGGGTACACCTGATCCCATGACTACCCGGTGTATGAAATAAAAAGGAACTGATCAGACTTAAGTGATATTGTGATATGATTTCGTAAACAATTATTATACGCCTCACCCCATGTACTGTTCACGATTTCATTTGCCGGGAATTGCAAAGATTCTGGCGGCGGAAGTGCAGGATATCACTGCACTTCCACCTTACAATCCTCTTATCCCGGCTGAATTCTGAACAGTTACAACATCAGTTTGCTATTTCCCTTTTCTGATGGTACAATATTGCATGATAATCTGCTTCGGAGAGATGCGTGCGGATATGGGATTCTATCTGAACAGTAAAAAGCCGTTTCTTTTGTTTCAGGAAGAGGCTTTGTCTGCTTATTTTGTGGATAAAACAGATATTTTAAATGAACTGGTGCCGTTGGTTGGGGTACAGAATGTTTCCCGGGGATCCGGTCCGGATCGGGGGAAGGGATATAAATATGTGTATTACCAGGCCCAGACGTTTCGGGAAGACGGTAATGGCCAATATGATTTCTTCCTATTGCCAAATATTCAAGCGGTTCGGAACAGAATATGTTTTATGAGTACACAATGGCAACACGAGAGAAGTACAGTGAATATTTTGGCTTCACGGATGAAGAGGTGGATGGGCTTTACAGACGTTATCTTGAAATGGAGCAGCAGCCTGCTGTGAGCCGGGAAGGACTGCGGCTCCGGTATGACGGATATCAGACGGTCTCCGGCAGGCGGCTGTACAATCCGCGTTCTGTCGTAGCTGCTCTCAGTGATAATCAGCTGGGGAGTTACTGGACAAGTTCAGGCCCGTATGATGAGATTTTTTATTATGTGGAGCATGATGTGAATCAGGTAAGAGATGATATTGCGGTACTGGTGTCAGGAACTCCGGTTCCTGTAAAAGTTCAGGAATATGCTGCCACTTCGATGAATCTGATCACAAGGGATGAGATCTTTTCAGCGATGGTCGTCTATGGATTTCTGAGTTATGAGAACGGATATGTATCGATTCCCAATCAGGAACTGATGGGTAAATTTACCGATATGATACAGAAAGAATCTTCTCTGGGATATGTATACCGTCTTGCGGCGGAATCAAGAAGGATGCTTCAGGCTACAAAAGCCGGTGATACGGAGACTGTGACCGGAATCCTGGAATATGCTCATAATACGGAAAGTCCGATTCTGTACTACAGCAATGAGACAGATTAATCTGACAGAGCTGACAGCAGTGAAGTCTCTGAAAAACCGGTATTGGAAGAATCTGTAAAACAGAGGGAAGCTTATGCTGATAAGAAAAGGAACAGTCGGGGATATTGATGAAATTGCAGAGCTGTATGACTGTCTGAATGATTACCTGGAGAGTCATACCAATTACCCCGGCTGGAGAAAAGGAATTTATCCTGCCCGGGAGGATGCGGTTCAGGGAGTTGAAGAGGACCGGCTTTTTGTGGCAGTGGAAGAAGGAAAAATCGTCGGTACGGTAATTCTCAGGAATAAACCGGAGGAAGGCTATGCTCAGGCAGACTGGCATGTGGATCTGGATTATGACGAGATTCTGGTCATGTATACATTTGCCGTTCATCCCGATTTTCTGCATGAGGGAATCGGCACAAAAATCATGGATTTTGTTGTGAATTATGCGTTTTGCGGTAATATGAAAGCCATACGTCT
This sequence comes from Lachnospiraceae bacterium, assembly GCA_034086685.1. Lineage (GTDB taxonomy): Bacteria > Bacillota > Clostridia > Lachnospirales > Lachnospiraceae > TWA4. The sequence goes on along the minus strand of JAXDZY010000107.1, from coordinate 25,630 downwards.
GGATGTATATGAGACCAATACACCGGCAATCAGGCTTTATGAAAAATCAGGTTTCCGGTATATTGATACTGTTGACCTGGGATATGCAGAGTACGGCCTGAGCCGGTTTAAACTGTATCAGCGATTGCTGTAGCTGTGTAAAAAAATCCGGAAAAGACCGGAAAAATCAGGAGAAAACAATATGGAACTGGTGAAAATTGACAGAAATAATGTCTGGGAGATTACGAAGCTGAAGGTAACCGATGAACAGGAGAATTTTGTTGCACCCAATGCGTACAGTATCATTGAAGCATATGCAACAATTTCATCCGGCTGTACAGCGCTGCCTTTTGGATTGTACCATGATGGAAAACCGGTGGGTTTTGTCATGATCGGATACGGGACCATCGGAGATGAGGATGAACCATGTATCGCCGATGGAAATTACTGTATCTGGCGCTTTATGATAGACCGGAATTATCAGGGAAAAGGTCTGGGGAAAAAGGGCATGGAAGCAGTCCTTGATTATATTATGACTTTTCCCTGCAAAGAGGCAGACTATTGCTGGCTGTCCTATGAACTGGAAAATAAAGCCGCGGCGTCGCTGTATCATCATTTCGGATTTGAAGAAACCGGAGAAATGGATGGTGATGAAATAATTGCGGTGAAAAAGCTTTTTTAGAAGAAAAGGCTTGACCAATCGGAGGTGGACAAATGAATACAGAACAGTTAAGAAAGCAATGGGAACAGGAAGAACTGTTTAAAGACTGGAATGAAACTCTGATTACTTCCTGTCTTCAGGGAATTATGGGAGAAATTTACGTAAATGATACGGTTAATGGCGAGAACCCGGAATCGGCAGCAGCTGTTCTGGGTGATTTTTGTTTTCTGACCGGAAAACCGGAGAGAAATCTGGTGGAGAGGGATTACGGAAAGGATTTTCTGATTATGGTTCCGCAGAATGAGGACTGGTCGAAACTGATCGAATCTGTATGGGGAAGCCGGGCATCCCGCAGGATGCGTTATGCCATCAAAAAAGAACCGGATTGTTTTGACCGCGGGAAGCTTCTCGGCTATGTGGAAAAGCTGCCCGGAGAATACCGGTTATGCAGGATTGACGAAGCTTTGTACAGGCAGTGTCTGGAAAATGGCTGGAGCCGGGATCTTGTTTCTCAGTTTCCGTCATATGAGGATTACAGGCGGCTTGGGCTTGGAATCGCTGTTGTGTATGAAGGAAGGATTGTATCCGGGGCATCATCCTATTCCCGGTATGATAAGGGGATTGAGATCGAAATTGACACGGAAAAGGCACATCGCCGCAGGGGGCTTGCCACAGCCGCCGGTGCAGCACTGATTCTGGATTGTTTGTCCCGGGGACTTTATCCCAGCTGGGATGCGCAGAATCTCTGGTCCGTTGCACTGGCTGAAAAACTGGGATACACCAGGGATTTTGATTATCCGGTTTATGAAATCAGCAGATGATGGAAATGAGCCCATTATAATTAAGGATGCAAGGTTATGTTAAAATAGAATGCAGCGTTCTATATCAAGAAAATATGAGAAAAATAAGAAAGGAGAAATTTACCATATGGAGTTCAGTCATGAGCTGATCGTGCCCAATGAAGATCTGCCCTTTAAGATGTTCATGTTTGAGGGAAAGGATGGAAATTATTTCCGGGACAAGCACTGGCACCGGTCTGTTGAGATTTTTGCAGTATTTGAGGGAACGCTGGATTTTTATCTGAATAATGATATGCGGCCGCTTTCTCCGGGGGAATTTATGCTGGTGAACTCCAATGAGATTCACTCCATTCATTCTCCCGATCCCAATAAGACCGTGGTGCTTCAGATTTCTCTGAAAACCTTTGAGGATTACTTTACAGGGGAGCAGTTTATCCGTTTTTCCCATAAAAACCGGGAGCAGGATGCGCAGGTCATGGATCTCATCGGCAGGATGTATCTGGCTTATCAGGATAAGCAGTGCGGCTATCAGCTGAAGGTAAAAGGGCTGTATTATCAGCTTTTGTATCTTCTGGTGACGGAATACCGGGAGCTGGATGTGACACCGGATATGCTGAAATGGAACCGGAGACTGAATCGTTTGTCCACCATTGCTTCCTATGTGAAGGATAATTACACATCGGATCTGTCTCTGGAAGTGCTGGCGCAGGTTTTTGGATATACACCTGCCTATCTGTCCAGAATGTTTCAGAAATATGCCGGTATCAATTACAAGGCATATCTGCAGAGCATCCGTGTGGACGGCGCTTTCAGGGAACTGGCCAATACGGATCATACCATCAGCCAGGTGGCGCTTAATAACGGATTTCCCAACAGCAAGGCTTTTTCCAGGGCTTTCCGTGACAGGTACGGGGTACTTCCCAGTGAGTACAGAAAAAATAAAAAGCAAAAAAAATGCCATGAAATGGACAAGTAATTGGTCGAAATACGGGAAATAAACTGTTATCATATTTCCATCAGGATAAAAAATGACAGGAGGTAAATATGATGAATATTCAGAAAGTAACAGATTCTTCATTCAGAAAATACGGGAAAGTTCTCAGCGATTATTCCATGCCTCAGCTTCTGAAGGAAATGGAACATACACCTTTGCCGAAGGATGTCATATATGTGCCGTCTGTGGAAGCCATGGAAATGCTGCCGGAAGCGGAAAGCTTCAGAAACCGTGCCTTCGGCGGGCTTCCCATTCAGATCGGATACTGCAACGGAGATAACAGAAAGCTGAATGCCGTGGAATATCACAGATCTTCGGAAATTGACATTGCGGTGACAGATCTGATTCTTCTTCTGGGAGCACAGCAGGATATTGAAGCGGATTTTACGTATGACACTTCTCTGGTGGAGGCATTTTTTGTACCTGCGGGAACAGCAGTGGAGCTGTATGCCACAACACTTCATTATGCGCCCTGTACCGCAGTGCCCGGCGGTTTCCGCTGCGTGGTTATTCTTCCCGCGGGAACCAATACGGAACTTGATTTTCCTGCGGGAAAAGCAGGAGAGGACCGTCTGATCACAGCCAGAAACAAGTGGCTGATCGCCCATGAAGAAGCCGGAATCGAAGGCGCGTTCTGCGGCCTGAGGGGTGAGAATCCGGAAGTATAAAACGTATTGTGATTGGAATGCCGCAGTCCGGCGGGCGCCGGATTGTCTTAATAAATTCATTTCAGAAAGGAAGGTACCTGGTATGAGTAATATGCCGGAATTAAAAATTGGAGTTGTAGCTGTCAGCAGAGACTGTTTCCCGGAAAGTCTGTCCGTAACAAGACGGGAAGCACTGATGAAAACCTATACGGAAAAATATGGAGATGCAGATATCTATGAATGTCCCATCTGTATTGTGGAAAGTGAAATTCATATGGTACAGGCTCTGGAAGATATTAAAAAAGCAGGCTGTAATGCGCTGGTTGTTTATCTGGGTAATTTTGGACCGGAAATTGCGGAAACACTTCTGGCAAAACATTTTGACGGACCGAAAATGTTCATCGGCGCAGCAGAAGAGACCGGCAATAACCTGATTCAGGGAAGAGGGGATGCTTACTGCGGCATGCTGAATGCCAGCTACAATCTGAAACTGCGCAATATTAAAGCATATATTCCCGAATATCCCATCGGAACTGCTGAAGAATGTGCGGATATGATTAATGAATTCCGTCCCATTGCAAGAGCAATCATCGGACTGAACAGCTTGAAAATCATCAGCTTCGGTCCCCGCCCGCTGAATTTCCTGGCCTGCAATGCACCCATCAAACAGCTTTACAATCTGGGCGTTGAAATCGAAGAAAACTCTGAGCTGGACTTATTTGAAGCATTTAATAAACATGCAGACGATGAAAGAATCCCTGCCGTTGTAAAAGAGATGGAAGAAGAACTGGGCGCGGGCAACAAAAAGCCTGAGATTCTCAAAAAGCTTGCCCAGTATGAGCTGACTCTGAAAGACTGGGTCGAAGAGCACCGCGGTTACCGCAAATATGTTGCCATTGCCGGTAAATGCTGGCCTGCTTTCCAGACTCAGTTCGGCTTCGTTCCCTGCTACGTTAACAGCCGTCTGACTGCACAGGGAATCCCTGTATCCTGCGAAGTGGATATTTACGGTGCATTAAGTGAATTTATCGGTACGGTTGTCAGCGAAGATACCGTAACTCTGCTGGATATCAACAACAATGTACCTGCCGATATGTATCAGGAGGATATTGCGGGTAAATGGAATTACACCCAGAAGGATACTTTCATGGGCTTCCACTGCGGCAACACTGCTGTGGGCAAGCTTTCCTTCTGTGAGATGAGATATCAGCTGATCATGGCAAGATCTCTGCCTGAAGAAGTAACTCAGGGTACTCTGGAAGGCGACATTGTTCCCGGTGATATTACTTTCTTCCGCCTGCAGAGCACGGCAGACTGCAAACTGCGTGCCTATATTGCACAGGGTGAGGTTCTCCCTGTAGCCAGCCGTTCCTTCGGTTCCATCGGTGTGTTTGCAATTCCTGAAATGGGAAGATTCTACCGTCATGTGCTGATCGAAAAGAACTTCCCTCATCACGGTGCAGTGGCATTCGGCAATTACGGAAAGGCTTTATTCGAAATATTTAAATATATCGGAGTGCCTGTGGAAGAAATCGGTTATAATCAGCCTGCAGGTGTCCGTTATCCCACAGAAAATCCCTGGAACTAAGATTAAACCGGAGCAGTCAGAGGTATCACATGTTATATATAGGAATTGATCTTGGAACATCGGCAGTCAAGCTGCTGCTGATGGATGAATACGGTAAAATCCATAACATTGTATCAAAAGAATATCCGCTTTATTTTCCTCATCCCGGGTGGTCGGAGCAGAATCCTGAAGACTGGTACACGCAGACAATGACGGCAATCGAAGAACTGGTGCAGGGCAGCGACAGAAGTCAGGTGGCAGGCATCAGCTTCGGTGGACAGATGCACGGGCTGGTTGTGCTGGATGATCAGGATCAGGTAATACGTCCGGCTATTCTGTGGAATGATGGAAGAACCACAAAAGAGACTGATTATCTGAATCAGGTGATTGGAAAGGAAAAGCTGTCCCGGTATACGGCCAATATTGCTTTTGCCGGATTTACGGCGCCTAAAATTCTCTGGATGCGGGAAAATGAACCGGAAAATTTTGCCCGGATCGCAAAAATCATGCTTCCCAAGGACTATCTTGCATATTGTCTGTCGGGTGTTCATTGTACGGATTATTCCGATGCATCGGGCATGCTTCTGCTGGATGTGAAAAACAGATGCTGGTCACAGGAGATGCTTGATATCTGCGGCGTGAGAGAAGAACAGCTTCCGAAACTGTTTGAAAGCTATGAAGTGGTGGGGACTCTGAAAGAAGATGTGGCTGCAGAGCTTGGACTGTCACCGGATGTCAGAATTATTGCCGGAGCAGGAGACAATGCGGCCGCAGCGGTGGGAACAGGCACAGTGGGAGACGGTATGTGCAACATTTCCCTGGGAACATCGGGAACCATTTTTATTTCCAGCCGTACCTTTGGTGTGGATGCAAATAATGCACTTCACTCCTTCGATCATGCAGATGGATATTATCATCTGATGGGATGCATGCTCAGTGCTGCTTCCTGCAATAAATGGTGGATGGATGAAATCCTGAAAACAAAGGAATATTCTGAAGAGCAGACCGGCATTGTAAAACTGGGTGAGAATCAGGTATTCTATCTGCCGTATCTGATGGGCGAGCGCTCACCTCATAATGATCCCAAAGCCAGAGCCACATTTATCGGTATGACCATGGATACCACCAGAGAAGAAATGACACAGGCCGTTCTGGAAGGCGTTGCATTTGGCCTGAGAGATTCTCTGGAAGTTGCCAGAAGTCTCGGCATCAGAATCGAGAGAACCAGAATCTGCGGCGGAGGTGCAAAAAGCCCTCTGTGGAAGAAGATCATCGCCAATGTCATGAATCTGAAGGTGGATGTGATCGAAAGTGAAGAAGGACCCGGATACGGTGGAGCCATTCTGGCAGCAGTGGGCTGCGGGGAATTTGCCGGCGTGGAGGAAGCGGCTTCAAAGCTGGTAAAAGTCATTGATACAGTAGAGCCTGATCCGCAGCTGACAGCAAAATATGAAGAAAGATATCAGAAATTCAGACAGATCTACCCTGCGGTAAAGGATCTGTTTCAGAAACTGGCAGATTGATACAGCAGACCGGCTGATCTATAACTGAAAGGGACTTCAGCACACAGCGGACATTCAGAATCCGCTGTGTGCGGGAAGTCTCTTTTTCAGGTGGTCGTTTTAAGTAAATTTTCAGAAGTTTGAATAGGGATAACACACTTTTTTTCCGGCATCAGGTAATATATAATCAGTTTAAATATCACATCGGAGGTATATTTTGTGAAGTATCGGATGAAAAAAGCCCCCATGGGCTGGAACAGTTATGATTATTATGATACTGCGGTTAATGAGGCGCAGGTCAGAGCCAATGCCGATTTCATGGCAGCTCATATGAAAGAAGCCGGCTGGGAATATATTGTAGTGGATATCCAGTGGTATGCCACAGATGCCGGGACCATGCGGGATCAATACCAGTATGTTCCTTTTGGAGATCATGAGATGGATGAGTTCGGGCGCCTGCTGCCGGATGTGAATCGTTTTCCTTCTTCTGCCGGAGGGAAAGGATTCGGGCCTCTTGCTGATTATGTACACAGCCTGGGTCTGAAATTCGGCATTCATATTATGAGAGGAATTCCCAGAATGGCTGCACACAGACATCTCCCGGTACAGGGTACGGATGTGACAGCCAATGAGATTGCAGATCCCTCTTCCATCTGCGGGTGGAATCCGGATATGTATGGGGTCCGAAAAGGCGTAAAGGGTGCCCAGGAGTATTATGATTCCATTATCGGAATGTATGCGGAGTGGGGTGTTGATTTTATAAAATGTGATGATATCTGCAATACGAACCTGTATGTGCAGAACCCGTATTCGGCAGCTCATGAAATCGAGATGCTGCATCATGCCATTGAAAAAACAGGACGTGAGATCGTACTGTCGCTTTCTCCGGGACCTGCGCTTATCGAAAAAGCATGGCATTATGAAAAATATGCCAACATGTGGCGGATTACAGATGATTTCTGGGACCGGTGGGATCTGCTCAGAAACATGTTTGACCGGTGTGAATTATGGCAGAATCACGTGAGTGAGGGTTCTTATCCCGACTGCGATATGCTGCCCCTGGGCAGGATCGGAAAAGGTTTCGGTGAGGAAAGAAATACGAATTTTACCAGGAATGAACAGATTACCATGATGACTCTGTGGTGTATGTTCGGTTCTCCTCTTATGATCGGTGCAGAACTGACAGAAATGGATGAATGGACCTTGTCTCTTTTGACCAGGAAGGAGATTCTGAAGCTTGTATCCGCTGAATATGAAGGAAAACAGTTTGAAAAGGATGACGCTCATTCCATCTGGAGCTGCATGAGCCGTCAGACCGGTGAAAAATATCTGGCATTTTTCAATTTTACGGAGCATGAACAGCAGATATCCTGCAGCATTGAGGCGGTTGAACAGTTTGCAGTTTGGGAAGCAGAAGCGGGAATCGGGCCCATGCAGGATAAAGCAGGTATCTGTGAAGCAACGGAGCTCTGGACGGGAGCATCCATCCGGATAGACGGGCAGATTCTTTCCGATTCTGTGCCGGCTCACGGAGCAGGACTGTTTTTACTGAAAAGGGACTGTTAAGAGACAGACCGGTTAAAAAACTACAGCAGGGCAAGAAAATAGTGCAAAAAAGGAAGTAGAGGAAATCATGAGCAAAACAGCGAATCAGATTAATGTAAAACAGGTGCAGATCAGGGATATATTCTGGTCTGATATTCAGAATCGTATTATTGATGTGGTAATTCCTTTTCAGGAAAAAGTACTTAATGATGAAGTGCCGGATGTTCCGAAAAGCCATGCCATTGAAAATTTCCGTATTGCAGCCGGTCTGAGTGAAGGCGAATTCTACGGAATGGTATTTCAGGACAGTGATGTGGCAAAATGGCTGGAGGGTGTGGCATATTCTCTGGCCGTGAAGCCGGACCCGCAGCTGGAAGCCAGGGCAGATGCAATTATCGATATTATTGAAAAAGCGCAGCAGCCGGACGGATATCTGGATACGTACTTTATTATTAAGGAACCGGAGCATCGCTGGCAGAATCTGCAGGAATGTCATGAGCTTTACTGTGCAGGTCATATGATGGAAGCAGCAGTTGCTTATTATCAGACCACCGGCAAGGATAAGCTTCTCCATGTAATGGAACGCATGGCGGATCATATTATCAGTCGGTTCGGTGAAGGGAAAGAACGTGGGATTCCCGGTCATCAGGAAGTGGAGATCGGCCTGATGAAAATGTACCGTGCAACAGGAAAAGAAGAGTATAAGGAGATGGCCCGCTTTTTCCTGGAAGAACGGGGCAAAAATCCAGATTATTTTTATGAAGAAAAGAAAAAAAGAGGATGGCAGCACTGGGGGCAGTACAATCTGGATCCGCTGGATACCGCCTATGCACAGGTACATGCGCCGGTTTACGAACAGAAAAAAGCAGTGGGACATGCTGTGCGTGCGGTTTACATGTATACCGCCATGGCAGATCTGGCCGGTGAAGATGGAGACAGACGCCTGTATGATGCCTGCCGGACGCTGTGGGACAATATTGTGCAGCAGCGTATGTACATAACCGGAGGAATCGGCTCCACAGTAGAGGGGGAGGCATTTTCCGAGGATTATGACCTGCCCAATGATATGGCTTACGCGGAAACGTGTGCTTCCATTGCCATGGTATTTTTTGCAGGAAGAATGCTGGAAATCGAGCCGGACGGCCGATATGCGGATATTATGGAAAGAGAACTGTACAATGGAACCATCAGCGGCATTCAGCTGAACGGAAAGCAGTATTTTTATGTGAATCCTCTGGAAGTCAATCCGGGAATTTCCGGAAAAATCTTCGGTTACCGGCATGATCTGCCCCAGCGTCCCGGCTGGTATGAATGTGCCTGCTGCCCTACCAATCTGGTGCGCATGGTCACTTCTCTGGGTTCCTGGGCATGGAGCGAAAATAAATCCGCCATTTATTCTCATTTGTTTATGGGACAGCAGGCTGAGCTGGAAAAAGCACGGATTACTGTGGAAAGTGCGTATCCCTGGGAAGGAAAAGTATCTTACACGATAATTCCCAAAACAGATGAAGCTTTTACTCTGGCGGTTCATATCCCCTCCTGGGTCAGAACAGATGCCTGTACAACAAGGATATCTTTAAATGGAAAAGAAGTTTCAGTGGGGGATTCTCTGAAAAAAGGATATCTTTATCTGACACGGAAATGGGAAGAAGGAGACCGGCTGGATATTCTTTTTGATATGCCCGTCAGAAAAATGTTTGCCAGCCAGAAGGTAAGAGATGATGCAGGATGTGTGGCTTTGATGCGGGGCCCCCTGGTGTACTGCTTTGAAGGGGTGGATAACGGTGAAGATATCCAGGCACTGCGGATACCCAGAGAAATGCACGCGGAAACTGTGATGTGCGAAGAGGGTATTCTGAAAGGAAATGTGCTGCTGAAGATACCGGGATACCGCATGAAAGGAAACGGAGAGCTTTACAGTGAAGAACGACCGGTGAAAGAAGAAGCAGTACTCACTGCAATTCCCTATTATGCCTGGGCCAACCGGGGAGAAAATCAGATGAGAGTCTGGATGCCGGAAGAATAAAATGGAACGGTAATTTTATATGATTGCCTAAATGGGACTGACACAAATGTGTCGGTCCTGTTTTTTTGGGTGTGGAGGACGGGATAATTATCCTCCCATCCAATCCTGTAGATAAAAAATATAAAAATTTACCAGATAAAAAACGGGTTTTAAAACAGATGAAATCACGATTTCGTATGAATGATATGTTCGCATGTACAATTAGAATGTGAATTTTTGACATAATAGAGCTTTCTGTAATGGTATATAAGAAAAAAATGCACAATAAAACTGAAAAAGGGTATTGACATTTGATTGGTAAAATGATACTATATGTTTACCAAGTAAAAAGAAGTAAAAACAGGAGGTAAACTTATGAAAAGAAAAATGGCTATGATGTGTGTACTTGCTTTATCTGCAGCAACAGTACTCAGTGGATGCGGAGGCAAGGATGATGCTTCTGAAGGCGGAAAGACAAAAATCCGTTTTGCATCATGGGATGTAGCTGAGGATGTGGATCGTCAGCAGGCACTGGTAGACAAGTTCAATGAGCAGCATGATGATATCGAGGTTGTTCTTGAAGCATACGGCAGTGATTTTGATACAAAGATCAGCGCCGGCATGGGTTCAGGAGATACACCGGATGTTATGTACATGTGGAATTATCCTGCATATTATGAAGGCCTGGAATCACTGGATTCCTACATTGAAGCAGAAGGAGAGGATTACAAGAACAATTTCTACGATGCACTGTGGAACTACAACTCCATTGATGGAGAAGTTTATGGTATCCCGGTAGGATTTACAACTCACACTCTGTTCTATAACAAAGATCTGTTTGCTCAGGCAGGTGTGGAAGAACCCACAGACAGCTGGACATGGGATGACCTGCAGGCAGCTGCAAAGACCATTTCCGATAAGACCGGTGTGAAGGGTTTTGCATTCCAGATGAAACCCGATCCCTATGATTTTGAAATGTATCTGTGGAGCAATGGTTCTGCTTACTGCGATGAAAACGGCAATCTGGACGGATATCTGAATTCTCAGGAATCCAAGGATGTACTGCAGATGTTCCAGGATATGGAAAAAGACGGTTATGCCGTGGCAACAGAAGACAGCGGTACAGACGCATTCCGTTCCGGCAGTGCAGCCATGTATATCTACGGTTCATGGTCCATTGACAGCTTTAACGAAGACGGTCTGAACTACGGTGTTGTAAAACTGCCTTCTTTCGGAAGCAATCCTTCCGTAAGTATTCTGAGTTCTTCAGGTGTTGCAATCTCCAAAGACAGCAAAAATAAGGATGCTGCATGGGAATTTGTAAAATACTGGACCGGAGAAGAATGCAATAAAGAAAGAATCGGTCTGGAGCTTCCTGTCCTGAACAGCGTTGTTGAATCTGAAAAGATCATGGAACAGCCTGAATATGCACCTTTCTATCAGATGCTGGAACAGAGCAGCGGCTATACTCCTGCAAGCTTCATCATTGAAAGCTGGTCCGAGCTGTCTGAAGATCTGTCTCTGTCATTTGAACAGGTATTCAACCCCAGCGTACTGGAGAATGTATCTGATGTACTGGATCAGGCAGCACAGAACTGATCGACAGGTTCACAATCCATATTTTACATTTGTCAGATTATGATTAACATTTGATATTAAAACTTTGATTGCAGACGACTGTCCATTTCTGCCCGGCCTGCCTGTGCAGGCAGGGCAATATCATAAGAAGAGATTAATTAAAGATCTCGGGGAGTAATGTTATGAATCGTAAGAAAACTCTGAAAGCAGCGACTCCTTATTTGTTTATTTCTCCATGGATCATCGGATTCCTGGTGTTTACAATCGGACCGCTTATTTTATCGCTTATTATGAGCTTTTTTGACTGGCCTCTGACTTCGGATCCGGAATTCATCGGCCTTGGAAACTACATTAAGATGTTTACAGAAGATGATCAGTTCTTCAAATCCCTGACCATCAGTTTGAAATATGCAGCAATTTTCGTGCCTCTGAACATGGCAATTGCTCTGTTCCTGGCCATGCTGATCACACAGCCGGTAAAAGGCGTAAAGGTTTTCCGTACCATTTTCTACATTCCTGCGGTTATCTCCGGTGTAGCGGTATCCATTATCTGGAGCTGGATTCTGAACAGTGACTATGGTGTACTGAACTATCTGCTGTCTCTGCTGGGAATCGAAGGTCCCAAATGGCTGGTTGATCCCGCCTGGGCTCTGCTGGCGGTTATCATTGCCAGTGCATTCGGTGTAGGTACAATGATGCTGATTTTCTATACAGATATCAAAAATATCCCCATTGATGTATATGAAGCAGCTTCTCTGGATGGAGCAAGCCCTGCCAGACAGTTCTTCAGTATCACACTGCCGATTATTACACCCACCATCCTGTTCAACCTGATAACATCCATTATCAGTTCATTCCAGCAGGTAACGCTGGTTATGCTGCTGACAGGCGGCGGTCCTCTGAAATCTACTTATTTCTACGGGCTGTATACATATAACAACGCATTTAAGCACCATAAGCTGGGATATGCCAGCGCCAACGCATGGGTAATGTTCATTATTATCCTGGTTCTGACCGCACTGGTATTCAGATCTTCTTCTGCATGGGTATTCTATGAGACAGAGGCCAGAAATTCCGGCGCAAAGAAAAAGAAAAGGGGAGGTAAGAACAAATGAAGCTGTCGAAAAAATCCAAGGTAGTTATTTATTTTCTTCTGATTGCGGTGGCGGTTTATTTCCTGGCTCCCTTTATCTACATGTTCTTTACCACGTTTAAGACGGAAGGGGAGGCAATTGCCTATCCGCCTAAGCTGTTTCCGTCAGAGTGGAATTTCAGCAACTATATAGATGCCTGGAAATCACAGCCTTTCGGCACATATCTGTGGAATTCCATTCTGGTAACTGTTCTGACCACAGTGGGACAGATCTTATCCTGCTCTCTGGTTGCCTACGGTTTTGCCAGATTTGAATTCAAGGGTAAAAACGTGCTGTTTATGATCCTTCTTTCCACCATGATGATTCCCTGGGATGTAACCATGATTCCCCAGTACATGGAATTCAAGCTGTTTGGATGGATCAACACACTGAAGCCTCTGATCGTTCCCGCCTTCTTTGGATCTGCCTATTATATTTTTCTCATGAGGCAGTTCCTTATGGGTGTTCCGAAAGATTTTGAGGAGGCAGCGAGAATTGACGGTGCCAATTCCTTCCAGATTTACTGGAAGATATTTATGCCCATCCTGAAACCTTCACTGATTCTGGTAGGTGTTCTGAATATGCTGACTGTATGGAACGACTACCTGGGTCCCCTGATCTTTTTACAGGACAGAAGCAAATATACACTGGCTCTCGGTCTGGCATCCTTCAAGGGTGTGCACAGCACACAGATTATTCCCATGCTGTGCATCACGGTCATTATGATCATTCCTCCGATTATTATCTTTATCATTGCACAGAAATATATCGTGGAAGGAACCAGCGGATCCATCAAGTAAAATGGAACAGTTCGGCGCAGGCTGAACAGATATGCGTATATGACAGCCAGATAGTTATTCCGGAAAATCAGAGGTTTTCTATCTGGCTTATTTTATCAGAAAGCTGTACCGGCGGGAATATTTCCCGTGCCGGCAGCAGATTTTAAAACTGGACATAAAGGAGGAGGAATATGACTGAGAGAACAGTAAAAAGATGGGAAGACCATCGGATTACCGGAATAGGGAGGCGGGAAGCCCGGACGTCATTTTATAAAGATTCCGCTTCCGTAATTTCTTTGAACGGAGAATGGAAATTCAAATATCTGGAGGCACCGGAGCTGTCTCCGGATGGATTTTATGAAAAGGGGGCAGGCAGCAGCTGGGATACTATTGACGTTCCTTCTGTGTGGCAGCTGCGCGGCTATGATCATATGCATTACACGGATGTGCTGTATCTGTTCCCCATGAATCCGCCTTTTGTTCCCACAGAGAATCCCACCGGAATTTATAAGAGATGCTTTTCTCTGGATGCAGAGTGGCTGAAAGAGGACACGATTCTGAAATTCCACGGCGTGGACAGCGCCTATGATGTATGGGTGAACGGAAGCTATGTCGGATACAGCAAAGTGAGCCGTCTTCCGGCAGAATTTGATATCACCGGTTTCGTGGCTGAAGGGGAGAATGATATCACGGTTCGTGTATACAAATGGTCTGACGGAACTTATCTGGAAGATCAGGATATGTGGTGGCTTTCCGGTATTTACCGGGATGTGGAGCTGATCCGGGAGCCGAAGAACGGTATTCTGGACTGCCGGGTAAATGCTGGTCTGGACGATACCTTCCGAAACGGCATTCTGCAGGTGGATCTGACACTGAAACAGAGCAATGCCCGGGGAAGCTGGAAACTGGAAAAAGATGGAAAAACTGTGGCAGATGGACAGTTCCAGGCTGAGAATGGAAAAGTACACCTGGAGCAGACACTGGAACAGGTAAAAGCCTGGACTGCGGAGACTCCCGAGCTGTACCGTCTGACAGTACGGACGGACAGTCATGAAATTGCTGTACGTACCGGTTTCCGTAGAATCGAGATCAGAAACCATAATTTCCTGGTAAATAATCAGGTTATTTTACTGAACGGTGTGAATCACCATGATTACAACCCGAAGGAAGGCCGTTGTGTGACCATGGAGCAGCTGAAAGCGGATGTGCTGCTGATGAAGCAGTTTAACATCAATGCGGTAAGGTGTTCTCATTATCCGTCTCTGCAGGGATTTTATGATCTGTGTGATGAATATGGTCTCTATGTGATCGATGAGGCGGATCTGGAGTGCCACGGGTTTGAATGGGTGGAAAATTACACCTGGATCACGGATGATCCTTCCTGGGAAACCTCTTATGTGGATCGGAGCGTACGTATGGTGCAGAGAGATCGGAATCATCCGTCTATTATCATGTGGTCCATGGGTAATGAATCCACCTTCGGCTGTAATTTCCGCAGCGCAGCCAGGGAAATCCGCCGGCTGGACGATACCCGCCTGATTCATTATGAAGGTGATTTTGAGGCGGAAGTGACGGATGTGTATTCCACCATGTACACCAGACTGAAAGGGCTGAAGGAAATTGCGGAATCCGATTCCAAAGGCAATAAGCCCCATGTGATGTGCGAATACGGCCACGCCATGGGCAACGGACCGGGCGGGCTTAAAGCATATCAGGATATGTACCGGAAATATAAACGGCTTCAGGGTGGATTTATCTGGGAATGGTATGATCATGGAATTTACACCAGCGAAGATGGTCATGAATATTACAAATATGGCGGAAATTACGGGGATTTCCCCACCAACGGCAATTTCTGTATTGACGGACTGCTGATGCCTGACCGTACTCCTTCTCCGGCACTTCTGGAGTATAAGCAGATTATTTCCCAGGTGGAAATAAGCAGAGCAACAGGAAGTCTCTCAAAGATCCGGGTGAAAAATTATTTTGATTTCCTTTCTCTGGAAGCAGTGGAACTGAAATGGTATCTGGAAGAAGAAGGTACTGTGATTCAGAGCGGTGTGATCGACGGACTTAGCGCGCTGCCTCATGAAACCGAGACCGTTCAGATTCCCCTGATGCCTTTTGAACCGGCAGCCAATGCAGATTATTATCTGAAGGTGACCGCCTGCTGGAAGCAGGAGACCGGATTCGCACCGGCAGGTCATGAGATCGGCACGGTACAGTTCCCTCTGGATATCCGCAGAACTGTTCCGGAAAAGAGAAGAACGGGAGAAAAGCTGCAGGTAAAAGAAGAACAGGGAATTCTCACCGTATGGAATTCCGATATCAGAGTACGCTTCCATACTGTTTTCGGAAAACTGCTGTCTGTGGAAGCGGGAGGAGAAACCTGGCTGACCCGGGGACCGGAAATGAGTGTATACCGGGCTACCATTGATAATGACATGTATAAAAAGGATGACTGGATGAATAAGTATTTTATCCAGAAATCCAGCGAGCAGACTGAATATGTGAACCGGATCTGCCTGGATGACCGGGTTGTAGTAACCATGGGAAAATATTTCGGCTGCATGAACCAGTCCTGGGGATTTGAATGTGTATATGAATACACCGTATATTCCTGCGGACAGGTGAAAGTCAATATTCTGGGAAAAGAATTCCAGAAAGGAAAACTGGAACCGCCGTTCCTTCCCCGTATCGGTGTGATCATGAAAGGAAACAGAAAGTTCCAGCAGACAGCCTGGTACGGTCTGGGACCCGGAGAGAACTATGCGGACAGCAAAGCCTCCTGTACCATGGGCATTTACCGCAGTACCGTGGATGGTATGGGTACAGAGTATGTATATCCTCAGGAAAATGGCCACAGGGAGCAGGTAAAATGGTTCAGTATCGGGGATGGAACCCGCAGCCTGCTGTGCAGCATGGAACATCCTCTGGGGCTGAATCTGGCCAATTACACGGATGAAGCGCTGGAACAGGCAAAGCATCCTTTCGAGATTGAAAAGGATGATGATGTAATAATCCATCTGGATTACCTGCATTCCGGTCTGGGCAGCAACAGCTGCGGCGAAGAACAGCTGGAAGAATACAAAGTAAAAAGACAGGATTTTGCCATGACATTTACCCTGCAGATGGTGGAAGCGGGAAAAGAAACAGAACAGGCAAGAAAACACTACCTGGATTAATGAGGAGATAGAAACATGATTCGAGATCGATTTTCGGAAAAAATTGGAAATCAGATGAGCAGTGATGAATGGATGATTCTGCAGGATAATTATGATTCTGAAGAAAATCTGAAATTTGAAAGTCTGTTTGCGTTATCGAATGGTTATCTGGGCATTCGCGGCAGCCATGAAGAAGGAACGAAAATAACACTGCCTTATCTGTACATTAACGGTGTATTTGACAAATCGGAAACCTTCATGCGGGAACTTGCCGCTTTGCCGGGCTGGCTGGGAATCCGTCTGTACGTGGAAAAAGAACTGATTGGCGTGGAAAACTGTGAAATTCTGGAATTTTCCAGGGTTCTGGATATGAAGAGAGCAGTTCTTGCCAAAAGAGTTCTGCTGAGAGATAAAAAAGGAAGAGAGACACTGGTGGAAGGAGAGCGGTTTGTAAGCCGCTCCCGTGTTCACCGCATGGGAATCCGCCTGTATGTGACTCCCATGAATTACAGCGGGATCGTGGAAGTGGAAAATATTATTGACGGTACGATTATCAATTTTTACGACGCTCCCCGGTTCAAGGTAAAGCATACATATATGACGGCCAATGAAAGACTTGGCGAACACGGCATTTATATGGAAGTGGCAACCAGAGACAATGATCTTCATGTGGGAACCGGCTGCTGTATGGAAGCATACCGCGGCGGCAGCCAGATTCTGCGCAACCGGATGATTCATGATTTTGGCGAACAGGCAGTGGAATTTGCCGACTTTACGGCAGAAGAAGGAACCTGTGTGGAACTGGTGAAATATGTTTCCATGTACACGGAACGGGAATGCAGGGCAGAAGCTCTTCATGAAACCGTCCGCAAAGAAGTGGAATGCTTTATAAAAGACGGCTTTGATGCGGAGCTTTCTCTTCACTGTCAGGTATATGACCGCATGTGGCAGGAGGCGGATGTGCGCATCGAAGGAGATTTTGAGCTGGACCGTGCCGTTCGTTTTAATATCTTCCATCTGATGAGCACGGGAAATGAACGGGATGACCGGGTCAATGTGGGAGCAAAGCTTCTGACGGGAGAGGAGTATGGCGGACATGCTTTCTGGGATACGGAGCTTTTCATGCTGCCTTTCTTCGCCCATGTATTCCCGGAAACAGCCGGTAATCTGGAGAATTACCGTTACCATCTTCTGGATGCAGCCAGAGGAAATGCCCGGAAAAATGGTTATCTGGGAGCTCAGTATCCCTGGGAGTCTGCTGATGACGGTACAGAACAGTGCCCTGACTGGACCATTGAACCGGATGGAAGCTGCTACCGCTGTTATGTGTCTGTTTATGAACATCATGTGACTGCTGCAGTTGCCTATGGTATTTACAATTACGTAAAAATCACCGGAGACAGGGAATTTCTGCTGACAAAGGGTGCGGAAATCCTGACTGAAACAGCCAGATTCTGGGCAAGCCGGTGCAGCTGGGTACCGGAAAAGGATCGGTATGAGATTCTGCAGGTTACCGGCCCCGATGAATGGCATGAACCGGTCAACAACAATCTGTATACCAATTATCTGGCACAGTGGAATCTGCGCTATGTACTTTCCCTGACTGAGAAAATGAAGCAGGAGAATCAGGAAGCATATGCTTCCCTGGTGGAAAAAACAGGTCTGACGGAAGAGGAAATCGTTCTCTGGCAGCAGGTTCAGCAGAAGATGTATCTCCCTCGAAAAGAAGGAACCAGGCTGCTGGAACAGTTTGAAGGATATTTTGATCTGGAAGAGGTACTGATTGAAAAGTATGATGAGAATGACTGGCCCATCCGTCCGGAAAAACTGAATCATATGAACAAGAGTCAGACACAGATCATCAAGCAGGCGGATGTGGTAATGCTTCTGCACCTCATGGGTGAGGAATTTGATGAAGAAACCATGAAGGAAAATTACAGCTATTATGAGAAACGGACTCTTCACGGTTCTTCCTTAAGCCCCAGCGTTTACTCGGTAATGGGGTTGAAAGTGGGAGATTCTTCCAAAGCATACCGTTATCTGCGCAGAGCTGCGTTTATTGATCTGCTGAATCTGCAGAAAAATACAAGAGAGGGGATCCATGCTGCCAATACAGGTGGAGTATGGCAGACTGTCATCTTCGGATTTGCCGGCGTATCGGTGGAAGAAAACGGAGTTCTGAATATCCGTCCCAATATGCCGGAAGAATGGAACCGGATTACCTTCAGGCTCCATTACAGAGGAACCTGGCTGGAAATTTCTGTGGATCATGAAAATCAGGCTCAGGTGTCCAGACTGGCCGGAGATCCGATTCCGGTCTGCAGAAACGGAATTACGGAAGAAGTATAAAACAGAAGTGTAGAATATCGGAAGAACAAGCGGAAAGAGAGGAAATATTCATGAAAAAGTGGCTTGCAGTGTGCGGCCTGATCCTGGTAACGATTATCTGGGGAGGCGGATTTGTAGCCAGCGATCTGGCTCTGGAAAGTATGAAACCGTTTCAGATCATGACGGTGC
Source organism: Lachnospiraceae bacterium (assembly GCA_034086685.1). Taxonomy (GTDB): domain Bacteria; phylum Bacillota; class Clostridia; order Lachnospirales; family Lachnospiraceae; genus TWA4. The sequence goes on along the minus strand of JAXDZY010000107.1, from coordinate 6,759 downwards.
GTTTTTTACTGGCATCGGTTCTCATGGGACTGATCAGCTGCAGGTCCCTGAAAGGAATGACAAAGGAGGAAATCAGGGCCGGAGGTCTTATGGGCATCGCTCTGTTTGCGGCATTTGCCCTGCAGATCATCGGACTTCAGTATACCACTCCTTCAAAAAATGCCTTTCTGACTGCACTGAACGTGGTGATCGTACCTTTTATTGCATTTCTGATTCTGAAAAAAAAGGTGGGAGCGAAGGGAATCATCGGTGCACTCATGTCGGTGGCAGGCGTGGCTCTGCTTTCTCTGAACGGAGATCTTTCTCTGGGACTGGGAGACGGGCTGACTCTTCTGTGTGCTGTGGGATTTGCTTTCCAGATTTTCCTGACAGGAGAATTTGTAAAAAAATACAGGGCAACCGTGCTGAATTTTGTACAGATGGTGACAGCTTTTCTCCTCTCCTTTATCAGCCTTTTCTGTTTCGGAGAAACTGATTTTCAGGTAACCCGGACAGGCTGGCTTAGTGTGCTGTATCTGGGTGTCATCAGTACGACAGTCTGTTATCTGCTTCAGACAGCAAGTCAGAAATACGTGGATGAGACAAAAGCGGCCATCATACTGTCCATGGAATCGGTTTTCGGTACCCTGTTCTCCATCATTCTGCTGCATGAAGTGATCACCCCCAGAATGGTGGCAGGATGCGCCATTATCCTGGCAGCGGTTATCATTTCCAATATGTCGGAAACGCAGGAAGTAATAGAAATAAACGGGTTAAGGAGTTGAAAAATGAAGTACAGAGCAGTTATTTTTGATCTGGACGGAGTAATCTGTCATACGGATCAGTATCATTATCAGGCATGGAAAGCTGTAGCAGACGAACTGGGAATCTATTTTGATGAGGTGATCAACAATCGTCTGCGCGGTGTCAGCCGTATGGAAAGCTTTAATATTATTCTGGAACGTTATGACGGGGAAATGGGTCAGAAGGAAAAGGAGTTCTATACGGAGAAAAAAAATACGATCTATAAGGAACTGCTGAAAAACATGAGTCCCGCTGATCTGTCTGCTGAGGTGAAGGATACGCTGGATGCTCTGAGAGAAGCCGGCTGTCTCCTGGCAATCGGCTCTTCCAGCAAAAATGCAAAGTTCATTCTGGGACAGCTGGGTCTGGGCGGCTATTTTGATGCGATTTCGGACGGCAATAATATTACTCATTCCAAACCGGATCCGGAAGTATTTGTAAAGGCGGCGCAATTCCTTGGAGAAAAGCCGGAAGACTGCCTGGTAGTAGAGGACGCAAAAGCCGGTCTCGAAGCTGCCATCGCCGGCGGTATGCACTGTGCAGCCATCGGTGATGCAGCAGCCTGCGGCCTGGCAACCTTCAATCTTCAGACCTTTTCAGATCTGAAAAAACTGGTATAAGAAAACGGAAACCGGAAAAAATGTAACAGTTCGGCAGATATTTGTGATTTCCGGCTGAACTGCTAAAAAAACAGGTGAGAGAAAGAAGGTCGTTGTTCATGAAAAAGGAATTTCTGGAAAAGCTTTTAAGCAGTATTTCAGTGTCGGGCTATGAGGAACCGCTGCAGCAGGTTGTGGAGCAGGAGATGGCGGGCTATGCAGATGAAATCCGTTCTGATGAGATGGAAAACAGAATCTGTGTACTGAATCCCCAAAGCAGTACCAGAGTCATGCTGTCCGCCCATGCAGACGAAATCGGATTGATGATTTCCAATATCACGGAGCAGGGGACCCTGCAGGTAATTGACCGGGGAGGAATCATACCTGCAACATATCCCGGCCAGCAGGTGTGCATCAGAACTTCCGCAGGTATTGTCTACGGTGTTGTGGAAGCTTACCGGGAACTTTTCGGAAAAGAAAATCTGGGTACCAGGGATTTTCTTATTGATATCGGCGCCAAAGACAGAGAAGATGCGCTGAAATACGTATCACAGGGTGATCCGGTTGTGCTTGATACCCATATTCGCCGGATGGCAAACGGAAGATTTTCAGCAAGGGCACTGGATGACCGTCTGGGAGTTTTCATTATCATGGAAGCATTGAAACGGGTAAAGGAAAAAGGTTGTACAACAGGTGTATATGCCGCAGCCACAGTGGGTGAGGAAACCACCAAAAACGGTGCATACTGGGTCAGCAGCAGGATTCATCCGTCGCTGGCTGTAGTGGTGGATGTAACATATACCAGCGACTGCCTTGGCATGAACCCGGCAGATGCCGGTACCGTGGAACTGGGCAAAGGGCCGGTACTGTGTTACAGCCCCATCGCAGCCAAAGGTCTGAACCGCAAAATGAAGGAATGCGCTGAGAAAGCGGGGATTCCCATTCAGTGGGAAGCTGCCAGCCGGCTCAGCTATACAGATGCTGATAAAATCCATTTTTCATGCGAAGGAATCCCCACGGTACTGGTATCCATCCCCCTTCGTTATATGCATACGCCTGCAGAAGTAGCGGATCTGAGGGACGTGGAAGGATGTATCGAACTTCTGGCAGCATTCCTGATGGAGATGTGATCTGCCGCAGACTGTTCATTAACCGGATCTGGTGCTGTCTGTGCCGGGGATGAAGCATGAACAGGATTCATCAATTATGAAAAACAATTGCGGTTGATTTCTGCATGTGATAAAATAAAATCAGAAAATTTATTCCGGCGGAGATGTCCGGTTGGGAAGATTATTGTATATGAAGCGGGGGAAGTTAATGGCAACTATTAAGGATATTGCGGAGCTGGCCGGGGTTTCTGTAACGACGGTGTCCAGAGTTCTGAATTATGATGATACATTGAATGTACAGGATGAGACAAGAAAAAAGGTATTTGAAGCGGCAGACCGGCTTGAGTATCAGGTTTCCAATAAGAAAAAGCGGAAAAAGAAGCTGAAGATCGGTGTGCTGTATACCTATTCTCCGGAAGAGGAACTGGAAGATACCTATTATCTTTCCCTGCGGATAGCCATTGAGAAAAAAATTGAAGATGAGGGTATGAAAAAGGTGCAGATTTCTCTGAACAGCACACCGGAGGATACCGCTCATCTGGACGGACTGATCTGTATGGGAACATTCAGCGAATCGGCGGTTAACAAAGTGAAATCTTTCCAGAAGCCGGCAGTATTTGTGGATTCCATCGGGGATCTGGATCTGTTTGATTCGGTTATGGTGGATCTGAAGTATTCGGTGAAAAAAGTACTTCGCTATCTCTGGGATGCAGGACATGAAAAAATTGCATTTATCGGCGGCAGTGAGATCGATTCCAATGGGGTGGCTGTTCCGGATACACGGGCATCTCTGTTCCGTACCTATATGGATTCCAGAGGATTTCTGAGAGAGGAATACATTATGCTGGAGGGATATACGCCCAAACAGGGTTACCGGATGGGAAAAAAGCTTCTGGAACTGGAAGAACGTCCCACAGCCATATTCGCAGCCAATGATGCACTGGCGGTGGGATGCTACAAGGCAATCCAGGAAGCAGGGCTTCGCATCTGCGATGACATCAGTGTAGTGGGTTTCAACGATATCTCCATGGCCAAATATCTGGTGCCGCCGCTGACCACGGTCCATATCCCCATTGAATTTATGGGTGGACAGGCGGTGAATACACTGATTGAACGGATCAACAGCGGAAGGGAGATCAGTATGTATATTGCGATTCCCACCAAACTGAAGATTCGTGAAAGTGTAAGTCGGGTTTCAGGATAAACCAGAATAGAGAAAAAGGTCTGTGCGCTGACTCCGGTCAGTATACAGGCCTTTTTGTATTTCATCAGAAGAGGATGCGGATCTTATATTTTTCCAGCCAGTAATTTACCTGCAGCATATACGCCAGCATCTGGGGACCGGCCATGAGCTGACCGTACCAGGGCCTTCCATAGTCGGAAGGGCTGTTGACAAATGCATCGACCTTTTCAGTGTCCAGAAGAGGACGGATGGGTGCTGCCGGATCGGAGATTATCTCCCGAAGACGGTTTCCCAGCATTTGCTCATAGGCCGGGTCGTAGGTTTTGGGATAGGGACTTTTCCGCCTCCAGAGGATTTCTTCCGGAAGAAGTCCGTTTCCCGCATATCGGAGAAGACCTTTTACGATGCCGTCAGGGCATTTCATTTTCCAGGGAATATTAAATACATATTCCACGATCCGGTGATCAGCCAGCGGAACCCGCGCTTCCAGTCCATTGTACATACTGGTGCGGTCCATCCGGTCCAGAAGTGTTGCCATGAACCAGCGCAGATTCAGCCAGGAGATTTCACGACGCCGCTTTTCCTCAGGAGAGTCCTCAGGAAGCACAGGGGTTTCGCAGATCGTCTTTTCATAAGCAGCGTAAGCGTATTCCTCCATGTTCAGATACACGATCAGATCATCTGAGAGGAGCGTCTGCCGGGGTTCCATGCTCATGGACCAGGGAAATGCCCTGGTTTCAAATGCCCGGCGTTCATGAAACCAGGGATAACCGCCGAAGATCTCGTCGGCACATTCGCCGGTAAGTGTCACTTTGTTGAAATCTGTTACCTGAGAACAGAAATACAGCATGGAAGATTCCACGTCAGCCATGCAGGGCAGATCCCGGGCATCCACCGCTTTATACAGACAATCCAGCTGTTCCTGGTTGCCGCATTCCAGGAAATGATGACTGGTACCTGCAAATGCAGTCATTTTTTCCACATAAGGACGATCCTGGCTGGGCTGGAACGAGTTTGATCGGAAATATTTCTGATTATTCCGAAAATCAAAAGAGAATGTGTTCAGAACTTTTCCCTGTTTTTTCAGTTCCCGGGCACAGATGGCCGTTACCAGACTGCTGTCCACGCCGCCGGAAAGAAAAGTGCTGATGGGAATGTCGGACAGCATCTGCAGCTTCACGGCATCCTCTAAAAGCCAGGCGGTTTTTTCAATGGTTTCTTTCATGGAATCTTCATGCGGATGGCTTTCCAGACTCCAGTAGCTTTCCATTTTGCAGGAATCCCGGTTCATGGTGAGAACAGACCCGGGAAGCACTTCAAAAATTCCTTTGAAAACTCCTTTTCCGTAAGATTTTGCAGGTCCAAGAGCGAAGATTTCGCAAAGTCCGTCCCGGTCCAGCACAGGCTCCACCCCGGGATAGGCAAAAAGTCCTTTGATCTCTGATGAAAAAACAAGCGTACCGTCCTTTACGGTGTAGAACAGAGGTTTTACGCCAAGCCGGTCCCGGAACAGATGGATCCGGCAGGAACGGGAATCCCACAGGGCAATGGAGAATATACCATTCATTTTTTTGATATAATCTATGCCGTGGAGTAAATATCCCAGAAGAATCACCTCTGTGTCACTGGAAGTCCGGAATACGGCACCTTCCCGCATCAGATCCGCCTGCAGTTCTTTCATATTGTAGATTTCACCATTGAAAATAATGGCACATTCTCCGCCATCTGTTTGCCGGACCATGGGCTGCTGCCCTGTGAGCAGGTCGATAATTTCCAGACGCACATGGGCCAGCCCGCAGCGGGAACAGAGATAAGTTCCTTCATCATCAGGACCTCTGTGCTTTTGTATCCTGTTCATTTCATTCAGAATATGCTGCCATCCGTCTTTATGGGTGTTATAATCTGCATCAGGGTTAAAAAAACCTGCAATTCCACACATGATTCAATCTCCTCCTTGTGTTTTACCTTCAGCTTTCAGCACAGAATGGGCTGATACTGTCTGCCCTCCAGAGCAGCTTCCAGGGATGGAATCAGCAGTTCTGTGTGAGAAATCATGGAATTTGGTTTTTTCAGAGGGTTATCCTGACCGAAAGGGACGAAGAAAATATTCTTGGCATTGATCAGCAGGCCGATATTTTTCATATTCAGCCCCAGAGCATCATTGGTGGAAACGGAAATCAGCAGCGGTTTGTTATTTCGAAGATGTGCCTTGGCCGCCATCAGCACCGGCGTATCAGTAATGCCGTTTGCCAGCTTGGCAATTGTATTGCCGGTGCATGGAAACAGAACCAGAATATCAAACAGACTTCCCGGTCCGATGGGCTCGGCCTCGGCGATGGTCATCATGGGCCGGTTTCCTGTGATTTTTTCTGCCATTTTTACAAAATCACCGGCATTTCCAAACCGGCTGTTGATGGTGGAGGCAGCATTGGAAAATACAGTCTGAATCCATGCTCCATCCTCTGCCAGTTTCCTCAGTTCTTCAAATACTTTTTCGTAGGTACAGAAAGAGCCTGTGAAGGCTATTCCAATGCGTTTGCCCTGTAATGACATGGTAATCACTCCCTATGAAAATGACTGATTAAGAATGTGCCCGATGGTTTCCATTATTCCCCGGGCAGACGAAGCGGGTGCATATCTTCCGGGAAGTCCCGGACACTGCACAGCATTGATATTCAGCTCCTGAGCAGCGGAAAAATCAACACCCCCGGGTGAAGAAGCAATATCAATGATAGTAACGGAAGGTTTCAGCCGCAGAAGCAGATCAGCAGTGATGGTGACCGCAGGAATTGTGTTGAAAATAAAATCAAATTCACCTGCCCGGGTTTGAAAGTCACAGATATCTGCAGCCCGGTCTGCAATCAGCGAAGCCTGTGCCAGTTCCATCGGATCATTGGAAATCACCTGAAGCTGGCAGAGCATTCCTTTCAGATAATAAGAAATAGTTAGGCATTTGCGAAACGCCAAAACCCGCATAAATACGGGAAATTTTTTGTTCCAAAATAAAACAACTCCTCACTGATTTATGGTAAAATTGAGTTATCCAGAAACAATTGACCATATCCATCAATAAGGAGTTGTGTTT
>JAXDZY010000145.1:0-22175 GCA_034086685.1 Lachnospiraceae bacterium | reverse complement strand
TAAAAAGTATTGATGAAGATGCTTCACAGGGCGATCATACATCTGAAGAAAAAAACAACGAGACCGATATCGCAGCATAAATGCTGGTCTTATCGGTCTCGTTAGAATGCTCACAATTTCAGATCACTGAACAGTAACAATTTTTACGTCAGCATGAACAGTAATATTTTACATTTTTCTTGCTACAATGGAAACCCAGTCATTGTCATGTACAGTTTCCACAACTTCAAATTCCGGATTTGCATCAAATGCGGCTTTTACCTCTTCTTCCTTGGTATTGATTATACCGGAAGTCACAAAATAGGAACCATGCTTCAGATGTCTGGTGATTTCTTCCTGCAGCAGAATAATCACAGGAGCCAGTATATTGGCTACAGCAAAATCATAACACTCATATCCCGCTTCATCCTGAATGGATCCGTCTCCGATAATATCTCCAGTGAGCATCCTGACCTTTTCGGCAGAAATGTGATTGACTTCCACATTTTCTCTCGCCGCTTCCACTGCAAACTCATCTACATCTGTGGCAAACACTTCCGATGCTCCCAGCTTCATGGCTGCAATAGAAAGAATTCCGCTGCCGGTTCCAATATCCATAACCCGGTCACCGGTTTTCATATACTTCTGAATCTGACGGATACACAAACGGGTAGTCTCATGCGAGCCGGTACCAAAAGCAGTACCGGGATCGATCTCAATCATCATCTTATCCTTATGCTCTTCTGGAATTTCTTCCCAGGTAGGTTTAATCAGAATCTCATCCACACAGAACGGTTTAAAAAACTCTTTCCAGTTATTAATCCAGTCCTTATCTTCCGTTTCGGAAAGAGTCAGTTCTCCGGATCCGATATCCACAAACATGGCAATATCAGAAAGCCCTTCTTTAATCTGCTGTGTGAGGGCTTCCACATCCGTATCGGTCTCCAGATAGCAGGAAACCTTTGCTTTTCCCTCATCCGGAGCCAGTTCCGGAAGAATATCAATAAACATTCCTTTTGTCTCCGCTTCTGTCAGCGGTACATTATCTTCAATTTCAATACCTTCCACACCCAGCTCATTCAGCATCTCACTGATAAAATCAACTGCGGCAGTGGTGGTATCAATGCTGATACGAATCCATTTCATCTTTTATTTCTTTTTCTTTCCGAAGATGCCCTTCTTTTCCTTATGTTCATGCTCACTGCCCGCTTTATCTTCTCCCATGGTTTCTGCAAATGCTTTTAAAGCATCTTTCTGCTCCTGATTAAGGGAACGGGGAACCTGAACTACAAATGTTACATAATGATCTCCGCGGGTTGCTTTGTTGCGGAGATAGGGAACTCCCTTACCACGCAGACGAATGCGTGTATCAGTCTGTGTGCCGGGCTGTACCTGATATTCCACTTCTCCATCTACTGTTTTAATACGGATCGTACCGCCCAGCGCAGCAGTTGCAAAACTGATGGGAACCGTAGAGTAGATGGTTGTATCCTGACGCTGGAATACAGGATGATCCGCAATTATAACCTCTACCAGCAGATCACCTCTCTCACCGCCATTTCTGCCGGGTTCTCCCTTGCCGCGGATACGAATACTCTGGCCGTTATCTATACCGGCAGGAATAGAAATCTGAATCTTCTTTCTGGAAGAAGTAAATCCGCTGCCTCCGCACTTTGGACACTTGTACTTGATTACCTTTCCGCTGCCTCCGCATTCAGGGCATACCTGTTCACTGCGGACCATGCCGAACATGCTCTGCTGCGTAGTAACCACGCGGCCCCGGCCATTACATTTTGTACATGTCTCGGGAGAAGTTCCCGGCTTCGCACCGGTTCCCTGACAATCGGTACATTCATCCTTCAGATTCAGTTCTATCTCTTTTTCGGCACCAAATACTGCCTCTTCAAATGTAATACGGACAGATGCACGAAGATTGGCCCCTTTTACCGGGCCATTGTAATTACTTCTTCTGCTTCCTCCGCCAAAACCAAATAAATCGCCGAAAATATCGCCCATATCTCCGCCGAAATCAAAACCGCCAAAGCCGCCGAATCCGCCGGCTCCGCCGCCTGCTGTCTGATCAAATGCAGCATGTCCGAACTGGTCATACTGTCTTCTTTTCTCCGGATCACTTAAAACAGCATATGCTTCCTGAACTTCTTTAAACTTCTCTGCTGCTTCTTCATCGCCCTGATTGGTATCCGGATGATATTTTTTGGCCATTTTACGATATGCCCTTTTTAATGCAGCATCATCAACGTTCTTATCGACGCCAAGCACCTCGTAATAATCTCTCTTCTCTGCCATATAATCACCTTTTCTAGATTCTTAAACGCACTACACGGAACGCCGCATGCGGCGTTCCGTTTGTGCGTGTTAGTTATATTAGGTATAAAGCTGTGTTCTGACTTATTTCTGATTATACTTCTTTGTAATCGGCATCGACAACATCGTCATCTGCACCACCATTGCCTGCTGCACCTGCACCGCTATCAGCACCTGCACCTGCTGCGCCTGCCTGACTCTTTTCATATAATTTCTGGAACAGAGTCTGAGCATCATTCATCAGTTTTTCCTTGCCGGCCTTTAATTCATCTGCCTGAGCTTCTGTGATTTCCATATTCTGGGTTGCTTCCAGAATCTTCTTCAGGTCTGCAATATCAGCTTCCACGGTTGCTTTGGATGAAGCATCAATCTGATCACCTGCATCCTTTAATGCCTGCTCTGTCTGGAATACCATACTGTCGGCATCATTTCTCGCATCGATAGCTTCTTTTCTCTTCTTATCCTGTGCTTCATATTCAGCAGCTTCTTTTACAGCTCTGTCGATCTCATCATCAGACATATTGGTGCTGGAAGTAATGGTAATATGCTGTTCTTTTCCAGTGCCCAGATCTTTTGCAGATACATTGATAATACCGTTAGCATCAATATCAAATGTTACTTCGATCTGCGGAACACCTCTTCTTGCAGGCGGAATACCATCCAGTCTGAACTGTCCCAGGCTTTTATTATCTTTTGCAAACTGTCTTTCACCCTGTAATACGTTGATATCAACAGCAGTCTGATTATCAGCAGCAGTTGAGAAAATCTGGCTGTGCTTTGTAGGGATTGTTGTATTTCTTTCAATCAGTTTTGTTGCAATACCGCCCATGGTCTCGATGGACAGTGTCAGAGGTGTTACATCCAGCAGAAGGATATCACCGGCACCTGCATCACCTGCCAGTTTACCACCCTGAATAGAAGCGCCGATTGCTACACATTCATCGGGGTTCAGACTCTTATTGGGTTCTTTGCCTGTCAACTGTTTTACTTTATCCTGTACCGCAGGGATACGTGTTGATCCGCCAACCAGCAGTACCTTGGAAATATCTGAAGAAGAAAGACCTGCATCTCTTAATGCATTCTGCACAGGAATAGCGGTTCTCTCCACCAGATCATTAGTCAGTTCATTGAATTTTGCACGGGTAATAGTCATATCCAGATGTTTCGGGCCTTCAGAAGTTACAGTAATGAAAGGCAGGTTTACATTGGTTGTAGTTGCGGAAGATAATTCCTTCTTTGCCTTCTCAGCTGCTTCCTTCAGTCTCTGCAGAGCCATCTTATCGGTTGAAAGGTCTACTCCTTCAGTACGTTTGAACTCAGCCAGCATGTAATCTGTCAGCTTGTTATCAAAGTCATCACCGCCAAGGAATGTATCACCATTTGTGGATAATACTTCGATGACGCCATCACCGATTTCAATGATTGATACATCAAATGTACCGCCGCCAAGGTCATAAACCATGATCTTCTGCTCATTTTCATTGTCAAGACCATAAGCCAGAGCTGCTGCTGTAGGCTCGTTGATAATACGCTTTACGTCCAGACCTGCAATCTTTCCGGCATCCTTTGTTGCCTGTCTCTGAGCATCATTGAAGTATGCAGGAACAGTAATAACTGCTTCTGTCACGGATTCACCCAGATAGCTTTCTGCATCTGCTTTCAATTTCTGCAGAATCATAGCTGAAATTTCCTGAGGTGAATATTTCTTGCCGTCAATTGTTACTCTGTAATCGGAACCCATGTGTCTCTTAATAGAAGAGATTGTCTTTTCAGCGTTGGTAACAGCCTGACGTTTTGCCAGTTCACCTACCAGACGTTCACCATTCTTTGCAAATGCTACTACGGAAGGAGTAGTTCTCACACCTTCTGCATTGGCGATAACAACAGGTTTGCCACCTTCCATAACTGCTACACATGAGTTTGTTGTACCCAAGTCAATACCAATAATCTTACTCATAATCATTTCCTCCTGATTCATAAAACGGCTTTAAAGCCACTCGTTAACTGCAAATAAAATCTATACTAAACTGCTGCGGAATGTAATTAATTGGCAACTTTTACCATGCTGAAGCGAACTACATTGCCGCGGTAGGTATATCCTTTCTGGAATTCTTCTACTACAATGTTATCTCCTGCATTTTCATCATCCACATGCATCACTGCATTGTGAAAAGCAGGATCAAATTCCCTGCCGACTGATTCGATGGGAGCAACCTCCATCTCTTCCAGCATCTTCATCAGATGCTTGTAGGTCTTATCCATACCCTGAACAAAAGGAGTCTCTTTCTCTTCCTCCGGTACAGTTGCAAGACCTCTTTCAAAATTATCTACAACCGGCAGAATCTTTTCAATCACACTTTTTGCTCCCACCTCAAACATGGCTGCTTTTTCTTTTTCAGTACGCTTTCTGAAATTATCAAATTCTGCCATGTTCCGTTTCAGGCGGTCACTTAATTCTTCAATCTGCTCATCTTTTTTATCTTTTTTCTTTTTAAAGAAGCCTTTTTTATCAGCTTTTTCATTCTGATCAGTATCAGCTGCTTCAGAAGAATCTCCGACAGCTTCCTGCTGTACTTCTTCTTCGGCCATTTCCGTTTCCACGGTATCCTGATCCCGGACTTCCTCCTGGTTCAGAACTTCCTCCGTATTTGTTTCAGCCATATTGGTCATCCTTTCTTTCCATTGCCTGTATGTTTACTTATAATATAATATATCATCTGACTTTCCGTGAGGAAATATCAGGTTTTTCCTTCTTCATCCTGCTCATCAAAAATGATATCCAGCTGCGCTGTCAGATTCCGGAGAGTATCCAGAACCTTTTCGTAATTCATACGTTTCGGTCCGATAATCCCTATTGTTCCTTTAATACCATCTTTTAATTCATAATGAGCAGTTACCACACTGCAGTCCTTCATGGTCTCCATGGGCATCTCATCGCCGATATAAACCCTGATGTTGTCTTTACTGCCTTCATCATCCTGTGAATCCCGGACTGCTTTCTTAACCAGATCTTCCAGCTCGGTTTTTTCTTCAAAAGTGTGAATCAGATCACTGGCTGTGGAACTGGTAGTCAGCTCCGGATATTTGAAAAAGTTGGTTGCACCGCTGGTAAAGATCTGCATATCGGCACCGTCTGCATTCAGCGCATCCGCAACAGCATCAATTGCTGCCTTTACGATAGGCCCATGAACACCTGCCTGTTCTTCCAGTTCATGAATAATGCCGAGATTGATCTCATTGAGTGAAAGTCCATTCAGCTTGCTGTTAAGCAGAAGATTCAGAGAAAGAATATCCTGTTCTGTAAGCTGTCCTCGCAAATCCACAATGGAGTTCTTCACCAGATTGCCATCAACAACCACTACAACGAGAAGCTTATCTTCAGACATTCTTGACAGCTGTATGAATTTCAGCTTTGTATCGGAATAACTGGGTCCGGTAATCATGGTCGCGTAATTGGTGTTATTGGCCAGAACTCTGGCCATCTGTTTCAACAGAAGTTCAAGCCGGTCTACCCTCTGAATAATAAAATCCTTCATCTCGGAAACCTGCTGTTCCTTTTCCTCAATCAACTGATCCACATAGTATCTGTACCCGAGATCCGTAGGAATCCTGCCTGCTGAAGTATGAGGCTGAACAATCAGACCCATCTCCTCCAGATCTGCCATCTCATTGCGGATTGTAGCCGAGCTGAGATTAAGATCTGTATACTTTGAAATGGTTCTGGAACCGACCGGTTCACCGGTTTCCTGATAAGTCTGAACAATTGCATTCAATATCTTCAGCTTTCTCTGATCAAGTTCCATCTTTCACCACCCTTTCTTCAGTATGCAGTATAAATTATTGTTTTAGGTCTGTTAGCACTCACTTCAAAGGAGTGCTAACATTTACATGATTAAAGATACCACCACTCCTATTATTTGTCAACACTATTTTAAATTTTTATTTTAATATTTTTTTACAGTGCTCAGTTGAGACGCAATTTGATCCCTCTTCCCCCTCTGGAAGAAAGGCGGATACGTTTCAGATCAATGGTCTGACTGCCGGTTTCGATAACAGAATCTTCTCCGGGTGTTACCTGCCATACCTCTTTAACCAGATCCCTCTCTGCCAGCGCCATGGCCTTCTGACCAAGTGTATTCTTTCTGGCAGTATTGATTTCTTCTGAAGCAAAGCGAAGGAAGCTTCCTTTTTCCGAATGCAGAACAACTTGTTTCTTATTATAATATCCCACATAGACAAGTTCATCTCCATCTCCCAGCTTTGTACCCGCAATTGTTCTGGTATTCGTAATAAATTCAGAAATCGGTGTTTTCTTTATCAAGCCATTAGCAGTCACAAAAAGCAGCTCCTGCGTCATATTTTCCCTAAAAGAACCGGCAAACAGAAGATTTTCTCTGGAAGAATCATAATTACTGATATTATCCACAGGAACTCCTTTTTCTCTCAGTTTCTGAAAAGGAATATCCATGACCTTGATCTGATGCATTTTCCCCTCTCTGGTAAACAGCTGAATCTTCCCTGTATTTCTGCACAAAAATACATAACGATAATCCTTTAGCTGATCACTGTTTTTATCCGCCACAGAAGCCTCTGTAATTTTTACATAACCAAAACGGTCCATTAAAAACAGAACATCCTCTTCCCTGACTTCTTCTTTGATCTCCCTGGCCTGTTCCAGCGAAGTGATCAGCGTTCTTCGATCATGTCCGAATTCCTGCTGGATTTTGAGAAGTTCTTCCTTAATTGTATTCAGCATGGTTTTACGACTGCCCAGTATTTTTTCATAACGGCGGATTCTGGTACAGGTATCTTTATAAGCCTTTTTCAAAGCATCGATTTCCAGACCGATCAATCTGGAAAGACGAAGGTCCAGAATTGCCTGAGCCTGCCTGTCAGTGAAGCACAGTTTCGCTGCCTCCGCAGCCGAATCTCTGTGCCGGAAAGTAACTCCGGAGGGATCTCCCATCAGGCAGGCCTTCGCCTGAGCCTGTGTTTTGCTGCCCCGGATAATTTCAATGATCAGATCAATGATATCCACAGCCTGGATAAGCCCCTCCTGTATTTCCTTCTTTTTCTGTTCTTCGGCAAGCATCCAGCTGTATTTTCTCTGATTGATCTCAATCTGAAAATCCACAAAATGCTTCAGAATGGATTTCAGACCAAAAAGAGTGGGACGTCCATCTGCAATGGCGATCATATTTACTCCAAAGGTATCCTCCAGACGTGTTTTTTTAAAAAGAATGTTTTTTACCCGCTCCACATCCGAACCTTTTTTCAGTTCCAGAATGATGCGGATTCCTTCTTTTGAAGATTCATTGGATATATCCGTTATTTCCGGCAGTTTTTTACTTTCTGCCAGCTGTGCCGTATCAGAAAGAAAACGACGGATTCCCTCACCGATCATGGTGTAGGGGATTTCCGTAATAACCAGTTTGTCCCTGTCTGTCTTTCTTTTCCCCTTTTCCAGCACAACCTTGCCGCGAAGGCGGATTTTACCTGTACCCTTCTCATAAATCTCCTGAAGATCCTCCTGATTGGCTACAATACCTCCTGTGGAAAAGTCAGGTCCCGGCATGATTTTAAGAAGCTCCGCCGTAGTAATATCCGGATTATCAATATAGGCTCTGACACATTCCAGTACCTCACGCAGATTGTGGGAAGGTACGCTGGTAGTCATCCCCACAGCGATCCCCTCGGCACCATTAATCAGAATATTGGGAATCCGGACAGGAAGCACAACCGGTTCTTTTTCTGTCTCATCAAAATTGGGAATAAAATCCACCACATTTTTCTCCAGATCGGCCAGATACACCTTTTCTGTCAGTCTCTGAAGACGTGCCTCCGTATAACGCATGGCTGCAGCCCCATCTCCTTCAATGGATCCGAAATTGCCATGAGGCTCCGCCAGAGGTTCGTTTTTTTTGAAATCCTGAGACATGACCACAAGTGCTTCGTATATGGAAGCATCACCATGAGGATGATACTTACCCATGGTATCACCTACAATACGGGCACACTTTCTATGTGGTTTATCCGAACTCAGCCCCAGCTCATGCATGGCATAAAGAGTTCTTCTCTGCACCGGTTTCAGACCGTCTCTGATATCCGGCAGAGCACGGGCCGTAATAACACTCATGGAATAATTCAGATAAGACTGTCTCATGCACTCCGAATAATCGGTATGTATTATTTTTGTATCCATTTCTCATCTACCTCCCAGTTCCCTAAACATCCAGTTCTGCTTCATCAGCATGTTCAAATATAAAACTGCGCCGGGGAGCTACTTCACTGCCCATCAGCATCTGTGTCACGTCGTTGGCCATACGTGCATCCTCAATCTCCACCTGTTTCAATACTCTTGTCTCAGGATTTAATGTTGTCTCCCAAAGCTGAGCCGCATCCATCTCACCCAGACCTTTATACCTCTGCAAAGTGAAATTTTTATGAGTTTTTCTGTACTTTTCCAAAGCGGCATCATCATACAGATATTCCTCCGGTCCTTTTTTGGGAACTGCTTTATAAAGAGGAGGAGTCGCCAGATAAACATGTCCCTGAAGAATCAGTTCAGGCATAAATCTATAGAAAAAAGTCAACAGAAGTGTACTGATATGAGCACCATCCACATCTGCATCCGTCATGATTACAATCTTATCGTATTTGAGTTTTTCTATATTAAAATCCATTCCATATCCTTCAGAGAAACCGCACCCAAATGCCAGTACCATGGATTTAATCTCCGCATTGGCCAGTACCTTATCCATGGATGCCTTTTCAACATTGAGAATTTTGCCTCGAATGGGAAGAATTGCCTGGAATTTCCGGTCTCTTCCCATCTTGGCCGAACCTCCTGCTGAATCACCCTCCACGATGAAAATCTCGTTTTTCGAAGGATCTTTTCCCTCACAATTGGCCAGCTTTCCGTTGGAATCAAAAGAATATTTGCTTTTACCCAGCACATTACTGCGGGCTTTTAGTTCTGATTTGCGGATTTTTGCAGAAGTTTCTGCTCTTGCAATCACAGCTTTCAAAGTTTCCAGATTTTTATCAAAATAAAGCTCCAGTTTTTCCCCGGTGACAGAAGTAACTACTTTAGCCGCATCGGAATTACCAAGCTTGGTCTTGGTCTGCCCCTCAAAAAGCGGATCCGGATGACGGACAGCAAGTACAGCCGTCATTCCGCAGCGGGTATCCGGACCCGTAAAATTGGGGTCTTTTTCCTTCAGTATTCCAAGCTCTCTGGCATAACTGTTGATAATGGAAGTAAATTTGGCTTTAAATCCGGTAATATGAGTGCCGCCCTCAGAGGTATTGATACAATTACAGTAACCAAAAATATTTTCATCAAATTCCGTGGTAAACTGCATTGCACACTCCACCAGAATATCATCTTCCTGACCGGTAAAATAAATCACATCCGTACAGGTTTCCTTTCCTCTGTTCATCTCACGGATATACTGAGTAAGTCCCTCCGGTTCATGAAAGATCACCTGTTCCGGTGATTTTCCCTCTCTCAGATCTTTAAAAACAATCGTAAGTCCCGGATTCAGATATACCGTTTCGTGAAGTCTGCTCTTAATCTGTTCTTCTTTAAAACGGATATGTTCAAAAATCTGTCTGTCCGGATAAAAACAGATCGATGTACCGGTCTGCCTGGTCTTCCCAAAGACCGGAAGGAGACCTCCTTCCAGTTCCATAGCCGGCTGACCGAAAGCATAACGGTCTTTATATATATATCCATCTTTATATACGGTTACCTCCATCCACTCGGAAAGAGCATTTACCACGGACGAACCTACTCCGTGAAGACCTCCCGAAACCTTGTAAGTGCTGTTATCAAACTTACCGCCGGCATGGAGGGTTGTAAAGATCACACGTTCTGCGGATACTCCCTTTTTATGCATATCCACCGGTATTCCCCGCCCATTATCAGCAACAGTAACGGAACCATCCTGTTCAAGTGTAACTTCAATCCGGTCACAGAAGCCGGCCAGATGTTCATCCACAGCATTATCTACAATTTCATAGACAAGATGATTCAATCCACGGCTCCCTGTACTTCCTATATACATACCAGGTCTTTTTCTTACAGCCTCCAGTCCTTCCAGAACTGTAATCGCATCTGCATTATACTGGCTCATGGACAAAATTCCCCTTTCTTACAGTTGTAAAATATGACAACATATCTTATAATAATACTAAATAATTTTGTGATTATTCAGCAAAACCCGATCGAAGCAAACGACAAGTCTGCTGAATTCATACGCAACGGTTCAAAATCAAACCGCTGCGATTCTCAATATTACGGAAGGAGTTATATCAATGATCAACAAACATATTACCATTACCAATCCATCCGGTTTAAACGTAGATCCTGCTCAGATTCTGTCCCAGCATGCAAGAGAATACCAGTGTTCATCCACCATATACTACAAACATTATATAATTAATGTAAAAAGTATGATCCATATCCTGTCTGCAGCCCTGGTATGCGGTACCGAGATTGAACTGGAATGCGATGGTGTCGATGAGGAAGAGTGCATGAAGGACCTGAGCGAACTGTTTGACCATGGGCTGGAACAGGAGACACGGTCATGAAGCAGGAATCAATTACATTAACTACTGTTAAAAACGGAAAAAAACAGGAATGGATTACCATCATTGAAGACGGAATTCCTGTATGGGTCGCTAAAAACAGTGTAAAAAAACAGGAACTGATGGAAAAGCTGGCTGACCTTTTCCATCAGGCCATTGAAAACGAAGACGATGAACCGGTAGTGGAAATCCTCTGCCGCGAAGAAACTTATCAAATCAATTATTTTCCCGCTGCTTCTCTTTATCTCTGCGAAAATCTGGAAGGCCGCTACTCAACTTTATCCACATTTGTGGATGCAATATGGGAACTGCTGGCCAGCCAGGAGATTATGGAATGCCGGCTGCTGTAACTGCAGCCGGCTTTTTCCGGTCCTGCTAAATACTATCACACTTCACGCAATTTGGCAATCACAATTTTAGTACATATGTTTGTTTATTTCATTTTTATGCTAAATTGTTAAATCTTTTTTAACTTTTTTTCAAAAAAGGGTAGATTTTTTTTCATAAATATTGTATACTTCTTTTCAGAACAAAAAAGAAATAAATAATTAACATTTATGTAATATTTGATATGCTTTTGATTGATTTGATTTAGGAGGATTTAACGTGAGACCGAAGAAATTAGCAGCTACACTGACACTTCTTGCAATGGTATTGTTTGCCGGCATTTTTGGAACCAGTAACATCAATGCTTCCGCCGCTGCTTCCAATTCATTATCAGCAACTTATAAACTGATGTATGTTGGACAGAATTATACTCCCAAGGTAAAGGGATCCTATTCTTCTGTAAAGTGGAGTACCAGTAACTCCAATATTGCTTCTGTTAATTCTTCCGGTAAAGTTACCGGTGTCAATATTGGTCGTGCCAATATATATGCAACTGTTAACGGACAGAAACTTACCTTAAAGGTTGAAGTTGTTTCCAAATCCACATACAACGCGGTCAGCTATGCAAACAAGGCAGTTGGCTGTAAATACAGTCAGTCAAGACGTATGAGCAAAGGCTATTATGACTGTGGCTCTCTGGTATGGCGTTCCTACGCCAGTGCCGGTGTATATATCGGCGGCAAAACAGACTGGGCTCCCACTGCAGCATCTTCAGCCAGCATTCTTAATAAATCATACAAGACCATCGCTTTCAGCGGAGTATCTTCCAGCGAACTGCTCCCCGGCGATCTGATTTTTACCTCCTCTTCAAAAAACGGACGCTACCGCAATATCACTCATGCTGCCATGTATGTGGGCAACGGTAAGATTGTGGAAGCTGCCAATTCAAGAGTAGGTGTTGTAAAACGGAATTACTCGCAGTCCAAGATTGTACTGATTGCGCGCCCCACAGTCAACGTTTCCAAAACTCTGCAGCAGCCTCAGATGACTGCAACCAGAGCAGCTTCTTCTGAAGTAACCAATACTTCCATTGATATTACATGGAAAAAAGTCAGAGGTGCCAGCGGATACTACGTATACCGCAAAGCAGCAGGAAGTGACAAATATACAAAAATTGCTACTGTAAAAGGAAACACCAAGGTTTCCTATACTGACAAAAAGGCTTATGCAGGTAAATATATATATACAGTAAGAGCCTATTCCGGTTCAAAAACAAGCCCTTATAACTCCAAAGGCATGACAGCAAGTACCAAGATCAATAAGCCTTCTGATGTAAATGCTTCATCTATAGAAAATGGTATTTCCGTAAAATGGAAAACTGTAAAATATGCAACCGGATATAAAGTATACCGTAAAAAGGCAGGAGCTTCTTCCTACTCTCTGGTTAAGACCGTTTCCGGTCAGAAAACCAGCTCCTTTAAGGATGCCAAGGCAGAAAGCGGTACCAAATATACATATATAGTAAAAGCATTCCGCAAAAATTCTTCTTCCAATACAGTAACCAGTGCTGCTTCTGCTGCTACCAAAAAAGTAGCTTATACAAAGCCGACTGAAGCTCAAACCACCGTTGCTGCATCTTCCGGTGAAACTGCTTCGACTGCTGCAGCTGCCGAAACGACTGTTGCAGAATCTTCTGCAGCTGAAACGGAGACTTCTGCTGAATCTTCTGCAGTTGAAACGGTTGAAGAATCTTCATCAACAGCTGAAACTACTGTTACAGAACCTGCGGAAAATAAAAATGAGACTCCGGCTTCTGAATCCGCATCAGAATCTCCAGCTGAAGAATCCTCTGCATCTGCTGAAAGTGCAGCTGCAGAATCTGACTAAACCAAATCATCAAAAGTATATTATAAAAAGAAGAACCGCTCCAGGACAATCAGAGCGGTTCTTCTTTTTATTATCAGTGCTAAACGGTTCCTATTAATTTATGTTCAAAAAGAGATAAGGCGAAATTCCAGATTCCATCATGAAGAAAATCAAAAGCTGCATTAATGGGAGCATCCAGAATCCCCATATATAATGCCACCATAAGAATAATCATGCAATACTTATCATATCTGGAAAACCATTCCAGCGCAGAATCCGGTAGAAAAATTCCAAGAATTTTGGATCCGTCAAGAGGTGGAATCGGAATCAGGTTAAATACGGCCAGATTAATACTCAACATGGAAAAATAATACAACATGGTATATACCGTATTCACAAAACTGTTGACCGACAATGAACCCGTATAAGCTGATACCTCCATCCAGGCCAGTATCACAATACCGATTGCCCCGGTCAATACATTCATCATAGGTCCGGCCAGACTGACCAGCGCAACTCCTGCTTTTTTATTCTTATAGTAATAAGGGTTAATCATAACCGGCTTCGCCCATCCCATATGAAAAAAAAGCATACACAATGCTCCAAGCGGATCCAGATGGTGCAGAGGATTCAGAGAAAGCCTCCCTTCCTGTTTCGGCGTCGGATCACCCAGCTTCCAGGAAACCCAGCCATGTGCAAACTCATGAAGCGTAATGGCAAGCAGGATTCCGGGAATCAAATATATGTAGCTCATGCCAACATCCTTTCCTGTTAAATTTTTGAGTAAGTATACTCTTTTTCTGAATCTTTGTCAAACCCCCAAAGAATAGATATCGTCTGAAAATCCCGCTTGTGATAAAGACCTCTTTCTATTATAATATCTGTATAACGGCAATTCGGAGAAATACCAACATCCGCTCTGAATTGTCATAGAATATGCAGATTCCGGAGGTACTATCATGTCCAATTATCAACTGACCAATCAATTTCTTACTCTCGAAGTGTCTTCACTGGGTGCAGAGCTGTGTAAAGTAACCGGTTCTGACGGCACCGAATATCTTTGGGATGCCAGCCCCGAATACTGGAAACGCCACTCCCCTGTTCTGTTCCCCGTTGTGGGAAATTATAATCAGAAACATTTTTTCTATAAAAATCAGCAATGGACCATGGGACAGCACGGTTTTGCCAGAGATATGGAGTTTGAATTATGTACACAAAGTGAAGATTCTCTTTCTTTCATCCTGAACTCCAGTGAAGAAACCCTGAAGCTTTATCCCATGGATTTTTCTCTGCAGATTTCCTACACACTTCGTGAAAATCAGATTCTCGTTGAATGGCTGGTGAAAAATCCCGGAAATGAGGAGCTTCATTTTTCCATTGGCGCTCACCCTGCATTTAACTGTCCTGTAAACAATGCCGGTGTTCAGAGCGATTACTTCATTGATCTTCATACAGACGCTCCTGAGCTGACCTGCGGTGTTTTATCCGATGCAGGTACATTATCCGATGAAACTGCTGTATACCCCCTGAAAAACGGTAAATTGCCGCTGACAGAGCATCTCTTTGACAAAGATGCCCTGATTGTGGAAGGAAATCAGATTCACAGACTTTCTCTTTGCCTTCCCAATCAGAAACCTTATGTAACTATGGAGTTTGCAGCTCCGCTCTTTGGCCTCTGGTCACCTGCAGGCAAACAGGCACCCTTTGTATGTCTGGAACCCTGGTATGGACGTGCAGATCGTGAAACCTTCTCCGACGATCTTTCAAAACGTGAATACGGCACCACACTGAAACCTTCAGAAAGCTTTCAGGCTTCCTACACCATGACTTTTTTCCCTGTTAAATAAATACCTGCCCAATCTGCCGCACGCAACGGCCAGGATATGTTTTTCCACGGTAAGCGCATAAGACGCAGTACGCAATTAAAAGGCAGCAGATTTTAATCTGCTGCCCATTTGAAGCATTTTTAAATTATACCTGCCGATCAGATATCAGATAACTGCTTTATCTTTCTCTGCCCGCCATTTCCTTTTCCTGTGCTTCAATCATCTTACGAACCATGTGACCGCCAACGGAACCATTCTGATAAGAAGTCAGATTTCCGTTATATCCGTCTTTTGATAACGGTACACCCAGTTCATCCGCTACTTCCATCTTAAAACGATCCATTGCTTCCTTTGCTTCAGGTACTTCAATTCTGTTGGAATTATTACTGGTCATTGTATTCTCCTCCTTAAAAACATGTGGTTTTCTGTTACACTGCTAGTATGGCAGAATCGGGGAACAATACACTGGGAAGTTCTGGCTGGCAGAAAAATGCCATTTTTTATATATTTCCGTATTATCTGATTTTATTTGCTTTCTTTCATGGCATCCATACGAATGGTAATTGATTTTTTATGAGCCATAAGACCTTCTGTTGCGGCCATGCATACAGCAGTATCGGCAAGATTTCTGCAGCCTTCTTCTGTAATATGCTGGACAAAGGAAGTTTTGATAAATGTTCCCACCCATACACCATTGGAGTATCTGGCAGTCCTCATGGTTGGCAGCGTATGGTTAGTACCGGAGCAGTAATCTCCAAATGTAACCGGTGTATAGTGACCCACAAAAAGTGAACCATAGTGCAGAAGACGATCGCTGACTTCTTTTTCAATCTCCGGTCTTACCTGAACCTCCAGATGCTCCGGAGCCATTTTATTGGCCAGCGCAACTGCCTCATCAATAGAATCAGCCACGTACAGCATGCCGTTATCTTCCCATGATTTAAGAGCCAGCTGTCCGGTGGGAAGTTCTCCGGCAATCTCCTGTACTCTTTCCAATGTTCTTTCAGCCAGTTCCATACTGGTTGTAACCAGAGTGGCTCTGGCATTGGGATCATGCTCGCTCTGAGCCAGAATATCAATTGCAGTGAAATCCGGATTTGCGCTCTCATCCGCTACGATCAGCACTTCACTGGGGCCTGCAAGGCTGTCGATACCAACCTCACCGATAACCTGTCTTTTGGCTTCTGTTACGAAACGATTGCCGGGGCCGCAGATCATATCAACTTTTTTAATGCTTTCAGTGCCATAAGTCAGAGCAGCAACCGCCTGAGCACCGCCTACACAGTAAATTTCATCCACACCCGCAATATCCATAGCCACCAGAACAGCCGGATGAATGGTTCCACTTACTTTTGAAGCCGGGCTGCAGGCCGCAATTCTTTTAACACCTGCAACTTTGGCGGGAATTGCCAGCATCAGCGCAGTGCTTGGCAGCGGATAACGTCCGCCGGGAACATAACAGCCCACAGAATCAACCGGAACCAGACGGTGTCCCAGGCGAACACCGGGAACCGGTGTCTCAGTATCCAGCTCTGTCATACAGGCCAGCTGCTTTTCCGCATAAAAACGGATCTGAGCAGCAGCAGCCTTCATGGCTTCAACGGTCTCATTCTCCACCTGACCGTAAGCTGCTTCAACTGCTTCCCGGGGAACCCGGATATATTTCAGATCCAGACCATCAAATTTCTTACTTAATGTATAAATTTCAGCATCACCATGGGCAATCACATTCTCAATAATATCAGCAACTGTCTTCGTAGTCGCAGAATCCCTGCCGTAAGTTTTTGCCTTAGCTTCTTTGATACACTTCATATGTATCCACCTCTTTCAAATTTTCTTACTGTCAACAGTTTTCTTCCATACTGCACTTTGTTATCATAGCACAGTTTATATAAATTGAACAGCCACTTTTTAATAACAATTGAACCTGTATTTTTAAAAAAACTGCATAATATATAGTTTGCAATCAAAGTGAAAATCTACTTTTCAGAAAACCATTTCTTCGTTATAATAGGTAAAGATGCAACACATCTAACTATTATAATGAATCAAGGAGAGATAAATGAGACATATTATCAGTCCTCTGGATTTTTCAGTTGAAGAGCTTGACGAATTAATGGACACAGCCAACGATATTGAAAAAAATCCTGACAAATACGCTAATGTTTGTAATCGCAAAAAACTTGCTACATTATTCTATGAACCCAGTACGAGGACGCGTTTAAGCCTTGAAACCGCCATGCTGAACCTTGGCGGACAGGTAATCGGCTTTGCCTCCTCCAATGCCAGCTCTGCTGCAAAAGGAGAAAGTGTCGCTGATACAATTCGGATGATTTCCTGTTATGCCGATATTGCTGCCATCAGACATCCCAAAGAAGGTGCAGCACTCGTAGCTGCTATGAATTCCTCTATTCCTGTAATCAATGCAGGCGACGGCGGCCATCAGCATCCCACTCAGACACTGACTGATCTGCTTACAATCCGTTCCCTGAAAGGGCACCTCAGCAACCTGACTGTGGGGCTTTGCGGTGATCTGAAATTCGGTCGTACCGTACATTCACTGATCAACGCGCTTGTTCGCTATCCCGGTATCCGTTTTGTACTCATTTCTCCCACTGAACTCCGCATTCCCAGTTATATTCGCGAGAATGTTCTGGATGCAAACCATATTGAATATGAGGAAGTAGAGATTCTGGAAGATGCCATGCCCAAGCTGGACATCCTTTACATGACCCGTGTTCAGAGAGAACGTTTCTTCAGTGAAGATGAGTATCTGCGTCTGAAGGACATTTATGTTCTGGATGCATCAAAGATGGAACTGGCCAAGGAAGACATGCTGGTCATGCATCCCCTGCCCCGCGTCAATGAAATTGCTGTGGAAGTCGACAAAGATCCGCGCGCCGGATATTTTAAACAGGTGCAGTATGGCGTATATATCCGCATGGCCCTTATTATGAAATTATTGGAGGTTGAGGTATGTTAAATATTTCCGGATTAACTGAAGGTCTTGTACTGGACCATATTCCCGCAGGCAAAAGCATGGATATTTATAATTACCTGGGGCTTGGAAAGCTTGACTGTCAGGTTGCCATCATCAAAAACTGCCGCAGTGAAAAAATGGGAAAAAAAGACATCATCAAAATCGAAGGCGGGATTGATCTGATCGATCTGGATGTGCTGGGCTTTGTAGATCCCGGCATTACGGTTAATATTATCCGCAACGGAGAAATCTCTGATAAGAAAAAACTGATGCTTCCCAAAAAACTCACCAATGTGATTAAATGTAAAAATCCCCGTTGTATCACTACCATCGAACAGGAACTGCCCCAGGTGTTCTTCCTGGCAGATAAAGAGAAAAAAATCTACAGATGTCTTTATTGTGAAGAGAAATATTCCAGCAGACGTAAAAAATAAACAGGCTGTGCAGATTATTTTTTGGTATCCAGCCCCGGTTTTCTGTTGCAAATACCACTGAATTACTTTCAGTTTTGTTGTATTATCTTCATAAAAGGTGATATTTTTCACAAAAAGTATTTGAAACAAGGAGGAATCATATGCTGGATCAGAAAACAATTGACATCATTAAGGCTACCGTACCTGCACTCCGTGAACACGGTGTAACAATTACCACACGCTTTTACGAAAGAATGTTTGAAAACAATCCTGAAGTCGCACCTCTGTTCGATATGGCCCGCCAGAAAAACGGAGAACAGCCGAAAGCCCTTGCCATGGCTGTACTGGGAGCTGCAGAAAACATCGAAAATCTGAGTGCTATTATGCCCTTAGTTAAAAAAATCGGTGCTCGACATGTAGCAGCAGGAGTGAAACCGGAACATTACCCGATTGTCGGAGCAAATTTGCTGGCTGCAATCAAAGAAGTACTTGGCGATGCTGCAACAGATGAAATTATTGCCGCATGGAATAAAACATATGGTGTGCTGGCTGAAGTATTCATTGAAGAAGAAAAGAAAATTTACTCACAGCAGTAAAAAACGGCAACCGTATTACAGGAGGTGCCGGTCTCCATTCTACATAGGATGAAAGCAATGTATAGAAAAACCACCCTTAAAGCTTTGTTGTTAAGCGATAGGGTGGCTTTTTGTGATTGATATATTCCTGATTAAATTTATTCACTCCAATTGTGGTAAACCTGCTGCACATCGTCGTCGTCTTCAAGCAGATCAAGGGTTCTCTGAAGATACTTGATGTCATTGATTTTTGGCTTATTTACTGGGTTTTTGAAGCGTTTTTGTATTTTTTACGGTTAAGATATACGACCAGTTTCCAGCATACCAAAAACCGACATATATCATAACTCTTCTGAGTTCATAAATATATAATTATTTATACATTAATCATAGCCGGAAGTCAATAGAATTTCAGAAATCTGTTTACACAATTTTTAAAGGGCAGCAGTTATGCCACCCTTTTTCTGTAATTATACCTATCAACCAATCAATAACATTTTTTGCACGGACGTAACCCTCTGTTCAGAGCTTCCGATAAACTTACTGGGAAATAATTTCCATTTCCACATTTATGGGTATGATAACACTCACCTGTTCTGGTTATAAGGACGGTTCCACCACCTGAACTACCCGAATCATTATCACTGTCATTTTGTATAGCTTTAATATTAACAGTGATTTTTTTGCTTGAAGCATTTCCATTACTATCAGCAATCCTGCAAGTAACATAATATGTACCTGGAGAATCATAATCCACATCGGAATCATCTATTTCGATATCCCCGGATAGATCACCATCAATAGCATCTGTTGCTGAAATATTGGAACGATAATCCGGTTTACTATCACCCTCGGTCAATGTGAATGAACTTTTTTCTAATGATAATACAGGCGGAGTTGAATCTTTTACAATTACTGGAATTTCTTTTTTGCAGATATTACCCGCATTGTCTGATACCGTATAAGCAACTGTATATTCTCCAACAACACCATAGCTTACATTAACAGCATCCAGAGAAATATTTTTTGTTATGTCTCCGTCTATTTCATCTATTGCCGTTACTCCATCCAAGTATTCAGGGGCATCATCATTTTCGGATAATACATATTCTGTTTTAATTCCTTTTAGCTCCGGTGAAGTTGTATCTGTAACATCGACAACCACATCTCCGGTAATTGAATTATTAAATTCATCTAAAACACTAAATGTCAGAATGTATTTTCCAAGATTAGAGAATATGATAGAAGTTTTATTATCATTCAACACATAGGAATCAGTTGACACTTCTTTTTTATCAGCAGTTTTAATCCCCAGTATTTGAGCAGATATATCTGTTTTATCTTCGGCCTGTATCTCAATTGCATCTCCTGATGTTTTTTCATTAAGATGCAGTTTCAGTTCTTCACCATACCCGGTATGTACGTCTAATGTAAATGATTCTAACTCAGGTGCTTTTGAATCCTTTACATCAACAAGAACTTTACCTTCGCTTTCATTTCCTGCTTTATCTGCTGCCGACAGTTTTATTTCATAACTTCCTACATCGTCAAAAACTATAAATTGATTATTATAATCAATCGTCAGCCCTCTCAGGTTTTTAGATAATATCGAAGTTTTGAACTCTTGCGAGCGATTATCGTTAATTGTAACCAAATCTGATACACTTAATTTTGTACCATAATCCACAGTTTGATTAATAGCTGTAATCTCAGGTGGTTGGGTGTCTCTCGCTATAAACCAACCCAGACCAACGCAAAGCACTGCAATTATTCCACAAACAATTTGTTTTAAATGTGGTATCTTTTCTCTCATAATAATCCTCCGAAGTGCCATATTTACTTTGATAATATATTTTACTATCAAATAATTACTTTGTCCATGAAGAATATCATTTTTAAACTAATTCCCATTCAGCATATGATCTACAATTTCTGCTATCATTTATTACACCATTTAATTATTAATTATACATTACTATCCAGCTTACATTGTCATTACTGTCAAAATAAATTTCAAGTGTTCCTTTATCCTCATACTCATATGTAACATATGAAACACACTGCACCTGCATAATACCGCTTTTAGCTGGATCATTGTCTAAGAATTCCAAATATAATTCATTTGTTTTAGTATCAAACTTTTTACACTCTGCTTCTCCATACGCAAGTAACACTTCATCTTTTGACGAACCAATATCTATGCTGCGTTTTGTTAAGCAAATTGTATCCCCTGCCTTATCAACGCTTACATCATAATAAAAGTAATAATATCCGCCTTCCCCATATTCTGTATTCAGTACTTCCAATATATCTTTTGTTTCACCTTCATTATTCAGAATGACTACAAAATCTTCATCTGTTAATGGTTCTGCATTCTCAATTTCCTGATCTTTAGATTCTTCTTTTACAGATTCATTTACTGGATTTGACTGTATTCCGGTGTGCATTGATTTGTCTGTTACATAATCACAAACTATTTCTGTCGATTTAAACTTTTTGTCAGTTGAAAATTCAAATTTAGCTTTTTGACCGGACTTAAATGCATCGACACTATCATAATGTGTATCAACAATGGTTCCATCACTGTCCAGTAAATTAACCGTAATTGAGAAGTTATCAAAATCTGCCGGTGAAATATTTTCAATAACAGAAACATATGTACACCAATTATAATCTGCTGATTCTTTTGTAAACGTCATGCCATTTATCATTTCCTGGACTTTATCCAAAATTTCTTCATCCTCTGATGCAAGGACAGCATTCGTTTTCATGTCGGTAACAATGTCTTTAAATTCATCTGAAAATTCCAACTCATAACTGTCTATAAAATCAGCAATCATCTGAGTTCTTTTATTATACGCTTTACTCCACATAGATTCATACTTATCAATATCAACGGTTACATAATTTAATGCGTCCAACTGGTCATTGAGCAAATTAATATAAGAAATTGCTTTTTCCTGCAATTTGGAATCTTCAAATTTCATATCTTTATATTGGGCTATTGCATTAAGTTCACTTTCTACTGAATTTGTATACAATTCCCTATGAGTATTTGTATAATACTCATTATCCGCTAATTCTGATTTAATCGACCATCTGCTTTCTAATCCTTTTACCAAATCTTTAAGAAAATCTGCATCCGCGTAATTGTTTTTTGCAAGCACTTTTTGGAGAAAAATGCAAAATATTTTTGGAAAATGCTGCATCTCCAAATTGGAGAAAGTTGCAAAGTCTGGGCTGGCAGCTACTCGGCCAGCCACATGACCATTGCAGACAATATTTAATTGTT
>JAXDZY010000079.1:0-18503 GCA_034086685.1 Lachnospiraceae bacterium | reverse complement strand
GTTACATTATACATGTAACGGAAGAAAGGTGGTAGTCGTTAGCCACCTTTTTTCTTATTTTAGGCAAATTTACAGGGGGAGTTATGATTCTGATGAACCATAACTCCCCCTGTTACGACTGTCTATTTCCCGACAGCCCCCAGTTTCAAACAGAGATTATTTATTTTTCATAGCAGCTGAATGCATCTTCCACAAGCTGCTTTTCCGGTGCAGGCGTGAACAGGCTTACAACCGGTACGATAACAAGTCCGGCAATCATTGCAATAACGCCGCAATTGATGGGAGACTGGATGATGGCAGGGAGAGTGCTGCGGAAAAGCATATTGTATACCATCAGCAGGGAACCGAAGAGGAAGCTTGCCCAGCATGCTGCTTTTGTGGTACGTTTCCAGTACAGAGAGTAAAGGAACGGTGCCAGAAATGCGCCTGCCAGTGCACCCCATGAAATTCCCATCAGCTGTGCAATGAAAGTTACGGCTGATTTGTACTGAATTAATGCAAGAATTGCAGAAATTGCAATAAATACCACAATCAGAACGCGGATATAGACAACCTGTTTTTTCTCGCTCATGTTTTTAATAAAATTGTCTTTCAGGAAATCGATGGTCAGCGTGGAGCTGGACGCGATTACCAGAGAAGACAGGGTGGACATGGAAGCGGAAAGCACCAGAATGACCACCAGAGAAATCATGAAGGGACTCAGATTGGAAAGCATGGTGGGAATAACGGAATCATATCCGTTGGCAGCTATGTCGATCTGATCGGAAAACAGGCGTCCGAATCCACCCAGGAAGTAGCATCCGCCTGCAACAACCAGTGCAAAAAATGTGGAAATAATAGTTCCTTTACGGATAGCAGCCTCATCTTTGATGGCATAGAATTTCTGAACCATCTGAGGAAGTCCCCAGGTACCAAGGGAAGTCAGCAGGACCACAAAAAGCAGGTTGAGAGGATCGGGACCGAAACAGGACGCAAATACACCCGGAGCAGTGCTGACGGTTTCATCAGTAACCTGCGCAAGGCCTTCCAGAGCTGCGCTGAGGCCTCCTTTACTGTTTAATACAGCAACAATAACAGCAACGATTCCCACCAGCATGATCATTCCCTGAATAAAATCATTGATGGCAGTTGCCATATAACCGCCTGCAATTACGTAGATGGCAGTCAGAATTGCCATAAGAAGGATACAGACGGAATAGTCGATATCAAATGCCATACCGAACAGACGGGAAAGTCCATTGTAAAGAGAAGCGGTATAGGGAATCAGGAAAATGAAAATAATGACAGAAGCTCCGATTTTCAGGCCTTTGCTGTCAAATCTGCGGCCGAAAAACTGGGGCATGGTGGCAGAGTCAAGATGCTGAGTCATGAGACGGGTTCTGCGTCCCAGTACCATCCAGGCAAAAAGCGAACCGATCACCGCATTGCCGATACCTGCCCAGGTGGCGGAAAGACCGTATTTCCATCCGAACTGACCGGCATACCCAACGAATACAACCGCGGAGAAATAGGAGGTGCCATAGGCAAATGCGGTCAGCCACGGACCGACAGAACGTCCTCCCAGGACAAACCCGTTCACATCAGTTGCATGCTTTCTGCAATACAGGCCGATTGCTACAAGAAGTGCAAAATAAAGAATTAAAATAGCTACTTTCATGAAAAATATTTCCTTTCATATTTCTTTTGTGGAATCTCTCAGATTCTTTTACGCATTAAAGCTATAAACATCAAAACTTTAACATATAAAATACAAAAAGTCAATAGAATTTGGTAAAAGTGTATAATAAATAAAAAGGGGTTTCTGTGCAGATTATACGGAAACAGATGATTGATACATAATCGCTTTTCACAGGAAACATACTATAGTCTGGCGGTCTGTTGACAAATCTCAGGACTATGATAAGCTTAAGGCAGACTGGTCAGGTCGACAGAATATGCTGAAGGGAGATATATGTTACAGACAATTACTTTTTATTTTGAAGAGCTGGTGGAATACTGTGTAATCATTCTGGAATTTATCGGTCTTGTTGTGTTGATGTGGAGTGCTCTGAAAAGTGTATGGGGACTTTTTCGAAAAGATCCCCATGTTCGTCTTTCTCTGGCGGAAGGCATTGCCCTTGCTCTGGAATTCAAGCTGGGCAGTGAAGTCCTGAGGACGGTAATTGTGCGTCAGACAAGCGAATTATTTATTCTGGGAGCAATTATACTCATGCGTGCTGCACTTACTTTTCTGATTCACTGGGAGATAAACAATGAGAAAGAGGGGATCAATTGAACATTCGGTATATCGGACACAGTGGTTTTCTGGTGACTGCGGAGAGCTGCAGTCTGCTTTTTGATTACTATACGGGTCAGCTGCCTGCGATTTCACCGGAGAAGCCTTTGTATATTTTCTGCAGCCATCGCCATCAGGATCATTTTAATCCGGAGATTTTCTCTTTTACGAAGCTGGCTGACAGGGTGGAATACCTTCTTTCCTACGATATTAAACTGAACAGTCATTTTTTCAGCAAATATCCTGAGGCAGTGAAGATCAGGGAAGATGGAAAAATCCATTCCATGAGAATGGATGAATGTTATGTCATTGACAATCTGGAGATTCATACGATACAATCAACAGATGAAGGAGTTGCATTTCTGGTTTCGGTGCTTCCGGAACAGAAGCTGATTTATCATGCAGGTGACCTGAACTGGTGGGTGTGGCCGGATGACACAAAGCAGGAGTACAATAATATGACCTCCATGTTCTGCCGTTTTACAGAGAGACTGGAGAAACTGGTAAAGCAGAGCCAAAGAGAAGTGGACGCTGCATTTATACCGCTGGATCCCAGACAGGAGTCCTGTGAATTTTACGGTATGAGATATTATCTGGAGCATGTGCCCATGAAAGAGGTTTTTCCCATGCATTTCTGGGAGCAGTATGATATTATTCCGCGATTTATTAAGGCTCATGGGAAGGAGTTTCCCAAAACCGCAATCCATACGATTAAAGAAAGAGGACAGGATTATGAAATTTAAAATGGTACATGAAAATTACAATGTATTTGATCTGGATAAAAGTCTGGCTTTTTATGAAAAAGCACTTGGGCTGACAGAGAGGAGAAGAAAAACTGCGGAAGATGGTTCGTTCATCATTGTATATGTAGGCAACGATACTACACCGTTTGAACTGGAACTGACCTGGACGAAAGAATATGACCGTCCTTATAATCTGGGGGATGAAGAGTTTCATCTTGCATTCGTGACAGATGATTTTGAAGCATCTCACAGGCTTCATGATGAGATGGGATGCATCGTCTTTGAAAATCCTTCCATGGGTATTTACTTTATAACAGATCCGGACGGATACTGGCTGGAAATTATTCCGGAAAAGTAACTGTCCCCGGAAGCTGAAGTGTTCTGAATTTAAAACAGCCGTTTCTTTCAGGCAGGCAGGATAAGCATCCTGCCTGCCTGATGGGAACGGCTGTTTTTGTGAATAATTATCTCATAAATGTATTGATTACATGAAGGATTCCATCCTCGTCGTTGGATTTTGTGATGAAATTGGCAGAATCCTTTACGATGGGCTGTGCATTTTTCATTGCAACACCCAGACCGGCGTATTCGATCATGGAGATATCGTTGTAGCCATCTCCGCAGCAGATCATGGAATCAGCTGTTAGACCGAGGCTGTTCAGCAGCTTCTGCAGAGAATAGGCTTTATCGATATTCCGTGGCATAATTTCCAGAAAGAAAGGTTCGGAACGGTAAATATTCAGCAGGCTGTGGAATCTGTCCTGAAGATTTTTCATAATAGCTTCCAGCTGGACAGGGTCGCCGGTAATCAGCAGTTTGTTAACCGGAAAAGTGAGCCGCGATACAAAATCTTCTGTGGGAATGATCTGCATCCTGTTGATGGATGCTTCCAGCTCTGTATACTGATTGATTTTCAATCCGGAGAAAATGGATGTATCGTCATAGGAGAGAATGTCAGCTCCGGGATAGGTTTTTACTATGTCAAAAATGGGCGCAATGACGGAAACGGGTAATGTGCGGTTGTAAATAATACTTCCGGTGGAGCACTGGGTAATCCTGGCCCCGTTAAAGGAAAGCATATAGCCACCAAACCGTGTTAATTCCAGCTCTTTTGCCAGGGGACGGACGCCGTTAATGGGGCGGCCGCTGGCGAGTACAACGATCTTGCCGGCTTCCTGAATCTCAATCAGGGCTTTTCGTGTGGGTTCTGTCACTTCTTTTTTTGAATTGGTCAATGTTCCGTCCAGATCGAGGACAAGCATTTTATAATCCATATTTTGCTCCTTTTCCTGTAACTGTTATGATATAGGTTCGTACCTGTGAGAATTATACTATTACGGGAGAACTGTTGCAAGCAATGGCTGTGTATTTTCTATATTCAGTGCCGGATAATGAGCCAAAAAATACTTTCCCATTTCGTGATATTCATACAAAAGTATGATATAAAAGGTGACACACTTCATAATAATTGTGCAATAGATATAAATAAAAAAGTTCAATCACTAAAAATACATCAAAATACACAAAAAATACTGGACAGAACAAAGATGGTATGATATACTCCAGATATTGGTAAGACCAATTGGTTGAACCAAATGGTTCGACCAAAAGGTCTCCAGATATTGTGCGATGAAGAACAGTTATATTATTTAGTTGAAAGGGGTATGACATGAATATTTTAGTTTGTATCAAACAGGTTCCTGCCAGCAATAAGGTGGAGGTAGATCCTGTAACAGGCGTATTGAAAAGAAACGGTGTGGATTCCAAAATGAATCCTTATGATTTATATGCAATAGAAACTGCCCTTCGTATCCGTGAGGAAAAGGGAGGAAGCATCAGTGTTGTAACCATGGGGCCGCCTCAGGCCGCCAAAGTGATAAGGGAAGCCTACTCACTGGGTGTTGATCGGGGAGCGATTCTGTCTGACAGAAAATTCGGCGGTGCGGATGTGCTGGCCACCAGCTATACCATTGCTCAGGGTATTAAAAAGATGGGTGATTTTGATCTGATTCTCTGCGGAAAACAGACAACGGACGGTGATACGGCTCAGGTGGGCTCGGAGGTTTCCGAATGGCTGGGAATTCCCAGTATTGCCAATGTATGTGACATTTGTGAAGTGGGAGATGACAGTATAACAGTTGCCATGGATATGGCAGAAGACGTGGAGATTACCAGGGTACAGTATCCCTGTCTCCTGTCAGTGGACAAGGACGTTTTTCAGCCCCGCCTTCCTTCCTATCTGAAAAAACAGGCAACAAAAGACAGGGAGATTCTGGTATACAGTCTTGCTGATATGGAAGATCAGGATGAGATGCATTACGGACTCAATGGCTCACCTACACAGGTACAGCGTATTTTCCCTCCTGAAGTAAATGATTCTCAGGAGTTCTGGAACGGTGAAGGAGAAGAACTGGCAGAGCGTTTATTTAATAAGGTAAAAGAACTGAAATTTATCTAATCAGGAGGTTGTTATGGGAAAATTAGTAATTGATCAGAGTAAAATCGAAGATATACAGGCACTTATTGACATCTGTCCTTTTGGAGCCATGGAAGAAAAGGATGGAAAACTGGAAATCAATGCAGCATGTAAGACCTGTAAGCTTTGCGTAAAAAAAGGTCCCAAAGGAGCAGTAACTTATATTGAAGATGAAAAACCGAAAATTGATAAAAGTCTCTGGAACGGTATCGCTGTTTATGTGGATCATGTGGATGGAAAGATTCACCCGGTTACCATGGAGCTGATTGGTAAAGCCAGAGAACTGGCAGCAAAGATCAATCATCCGGTTTATGCCCTGTTTATCGGAAGCAATCTGGACGGAAAAAGTGAGGAACTGCTGCATTACGGTGTAGATAAAGTATTTGTCTACGATGATGAAAAGCTTGCCCGTTTTATGATCGAACCTTATACTGCTGTTTTTGAAGACTTTATCCAGACGCAGAAGCCTTCTGCGATTCTGGTGGGGGCCACCACGGTGGGAAGGCAGCTGGCCCCCCGGGTTGCGGCGCGTATGCGTACAGGTCTGACTGCCGACTGTACGATTCTTGATATGAATGAAGATACCGATCTGGTTCAGATCCGTCCTGCATTCGGCGGTAATATTATGGCTCAGATCCTGACGCCCAATAACAGGCCCCAGATGGCTACGGTACGCTATAAGGTGATGAATGCTCCCGAGCGCAGCGATACGATTTCCGGCGAAATTGTCAGATGTGAAATTTCAGCAGACAGGCTGAAGACCAACATGGAAGTTATCGACATTATCGAAAAGGAAAAAGAGAAATTTATTGAAAGTGCAGATGTTCTGGTTGTTGCAGGGCGCGGTGTGAAAAAACAGGAGGATCTGGCCATGGTACAGGAACTGGCTGATCTGCTGGGAGGCATGTTTGCGTGTACAAGACCTGTGGTGGAAGCCGGATGGGCGGATGCCAAATGTCAGGTTGGCCTCAGCGGGCGTACAGTACGTCCCCGCCTGATCATCACCTGCGGTGTATCCGGCGCGGTTCAGTTTGTAGCAGGCATGAAAAATTCCGAGAATATTGTAGCAATCAATTCTGATCCCTCCGCAACAATTTTTGAGACAGCTCATTACTGTCTGGTAGGTGATCTGTATGAAATTCTGCCGAAGATGATTGAAAGAATCAAAGAACATAAAGGAATCTGCTGATAGAGAGGAAGATGGAGGAAAATATGAGTAATTATAAAACACTTGATGCTGCTGATATTGAATTTATTAAAAATATGATTAATGATCCCAGGCGGATTCTCTGCGGGGAAGATATTAATGAGGAATACAGTCATGATGAATTGAGTGATACAAAGAGCTGGCCGGATATGGTGGTCCGTGTTCTTTCTACAGAAGAAGTATCAAAAATCATGGCATATGCTTACGAGAATAATATTCCGGTGACGCCCAGGGGGGCGGGAACCGGTCTGGTGGGTTCTTCTGTTCCCATGGAACACGGTATCATGCTGGATACGACTCTCATGAATCATATTCTGGAACTGGATCAGGAAAATCTGACTGTAACAGTGGAGCCCGGTGTTCTGCTGATGGATCTGGCCGCTTATGTGGAAGAACATGATTTCTTCTATCCTCCCGATCCCGGTGAAAAATCCGCTACCATCGGAGGCAATATCAGCACCAATGCCGGTGGTATGCGTGCTGTAAAATACGGTGTCACAAGAGATTATGTGCGTGGTCTGGAAGTGGTTCTTCCCGATGGACGTGTGCTGGAACTGGGCGGAAAAATTGTTAAAAACAGTTCAGGATATGATCTGAAAGATCTGATTATCGGTTCTGAAGGGACACTGGGTATGGTTACCAAAGCGATTCTGAAGCTTCTGCCCCTTCCCAAGAAGACCGTCAGCCTGCTGGTTCCTTTTCCCACTCTCAGCCAGGCAATCAATACCGTACCGCTGATCATTCAGTCCAAATCAATTCCTACTGCCATTGAGTTCATGCAGAGAGAGGTAATCATTGATGCGGAAGAATATCTGGGCAAAAAATTTCCCGATAATCAGTCCGATGCGTATCTGCTGCTGAAATTTGACGGCAACAGCGAGGAAGAAATCGAAAGTGACTATGATAGCGTGGCTAAGATCTGTCTTGAGCAGGGAGCACTGGATGTTCTGATTTCCGATACGGAAGAAAGAGATGAATCCATCTGGAAAGCAAGAGGTGCATTTCTGGAAGCAATCAAAGGTTCCACAACTTACATGGATGAGGTGGACTGTGTTGTTCCCCGCAACCGGGTTAATGAACTGGTGGAATACATTCATACGCTGGATAAAGAAATCCACATCCGCATTAAATCATTCGGACATGCAGGAGACGGCAACCTTCATGTATACATTCTGAAAGATGATTTAAGTGATGAGGAATGGGAAACACGTATGAATAAAGCCATGGATATGATTTATGCGAAAGCACATGAGCTGAAAGGAAAAGTATCAGGAGAACATGGTATCGGTTTTGCCAAAAAGCCCTATCTGTCAAAATCTCTGTCACCGGATGCCATTGAACTGATGCAGGGAATCAAGAAAGTATTTGATCCGAAGAATATTCTGAACCCTCATAAGATCTGCCAGTAAGAGAGGAGGAATCTCCATGATGTTTTTAAGATTTCTGCTGGCGATGCTCCCTATTATCTGGCTGGTGATTGCCTTAAGCGGTCTGAAAATGCCCGGTTATAAGGCATGCGGTATTGCTCTTGTTCTGTCTGTGATTCTGGGGTTCACATTCTGGAAGATGAGTCCCGTAAATGCAGCGACCGCCTGCCTGGAGGGCTTTCTCATGGCTGTCTGGCCCATAGGTCTGGTTATTGTTGCTGCGGTATTTACATACAATCTGACTCTGGAAACAAAGGCCATGGATGTGATTAAGAGAATGCTTACCTCAGTATCCAATGATAAGAGAGTGCTGGTGCTGATCATTGCCTGGGGATTTGGTGGATTTATGGAAGGTATGGCAGGTTTCGGAACAGCAGTTGCCATTCCGGCAGGTATGCTGGTGGGCCTTGGAATGAACCCTGTTTTTGCAGCTTGTGTCTGCCTTGTGGCAAATGCCACGCCGACAGCATTCGGTTCCGTGGGAATTCCCACAGTTACCCTGGGAACCGTAACAGGAATCGATTCGGGGATTCTGGCAGCGACCACCGGCACACAGCTTGTACTGTTGATGCTTCTGACCCCGTTTATCATGGTGTCCATGTGTGGAAAAGGTCTGAAGGCGCTGAAAGGAATGATTCCCACAACACTGATTTCAGCCATTTCTTTTGTACTGCCTTCCTGGCTGGCTGCTCATTTTATCGGTGCGGAACTGCCGGATATTCTGGGTTCCATCTGCTGTATGATCTGTACCATTCTGGCAGCTCATGTTTTTAACAGGAAACCGGATCCGCAATTCTGCATTGAAGTGGAAGATGAAGCAGGCGAGAGGCAGAGAAAAGGACAGAAAGAACCGTCCGGAAACGACAAAATTACGAAAAAACATGCCATAAAAGCATGGATGCCGTTTATTCTGATTTTCTCTTTCCTGTTGCTGACATCCAGACTGGTGTCACCGGTCAATGAGTTTCTGGCAGTTTTTAAATCAAGTGTGCAGGTTTATACCGGGGAGGGAGGAAGTCCGATTTCCTTCAGCTGGATCAACACACCCGGTGTATGGATTTTTCTGTCCGCATTTATCGGCGGTGCAATACAGGGGGCCGGTATTAAAACCATGCTTTCTGTATTGAAAAAGACACTGATCAACATGTCGAAAACGGTATTTACTATTCTTTCAGTTATGGGAACAGCAAAGCTGATGGGATACAGTGGTATGATTTCCGATATTGCGGCCATGTTTGTTTCGATGACCGGAAGCTTTTATCCGCTGGTGGCTCCCCTTATCGGAGGAATCGGTACTTTTGTTACCGGTTCAGGCACTTCAGCCAGCGTTCTTTTTGGAGGACTCCAGGCAGAAACTGCAGAAACCCTTGGCATTTCCGCCGTGTGGCTGTCCTCGGCCAATACGGTAGGAGCCTGTATCGGCAAAATAATCAGTCCTCAGAGTATTGCAATTGCAGTCGGTGCAATCGATGCACCGGGTACGGAAAGCAGTATTCTGAAAACAGCAGTGAGATATTGTCTTCTCTTCCTGTGTATTGCCGGAATTCTTGTATTGATCGGGGCAAAATTCTGCTGAATACAGTTTGCCGGCACAAAGTATCAGAGCCCCGATTCACGAATTCGATTATCGACAATATCATAATGAATGTTGATCGCATCGATACCGGATTTCAGATCATGGGATGCCAGAGCAGAAACGATATCGTTATGGGCTTTCATGGTAAGCAGTTTCTGATCAGAAGGAAGCTGGCGCAGATTGTCAGCCACATTATCCTGAAAAGAATTGGAAAGAGCCTGACTGGTACAGGTCATCAGTGTATTGCCGCTTAATTCGATGAGCTGAAGATGAAAATGAAGATCGATACGGTACTGTTCATCTTCTTTACTGAGAGAGAGAAGACGAAGCGTCTCCCGAAGAGATTCGATATGTTCCGCACCGATACTGTCAATAATCTGAGAAAATGCCTGGATTTCCAGGGCACGGCGCATCTGGCTGATGTCAAGAGGCTTTACCTGATTGACCAGAGCCATCATTTCAAAAGATTCCGTAAAAAAGCCGCTGACGTCACCGGAAAGATAATTGCCGGAGCCCTGGCGGCTTTCAATAATTCCAAGACTGCTCAGCGTGCGCAGTGCCTCTCTGATGGAATTGCGGCTGAAGCCCAGCTGAGCAGACATTTCACGCTCCGTTGGAAGCTTATTGCCTACCCGGAGACGATCCTGCTGAATTTCATTTTTTATGTATTGAACAACATTTAAATAAGCTTTATTCTCCATGAGATACCTCGAAAATGTCGGCAGACAGGCGGTGAATTGCAATATCCCTGTTGTGGTTCCGGAAAAATTCCATGCCGGAATGCCGACAGAATTGTAAAAGTGTAACAATTATGAATCATATATCGGGAAAAGTCAAGGTTAAAAATTTTAATGCGATTTTAATGGCTTTTTTCCATTATCCTGCTATGATAAAAATATAACAGAATCAGATGATTCGTGATTCAGATATTCTACTGAAAAAGTACGGAATGAACCGGAATCTGTTTTTGTATGAGGTAATCGGCGTTTCACCGGATGAGAATAAAGGAGAAATATATGAACAGTTATTATTCCACAGAAATTGATGAAGCAATTACAGCAGGCAGGCGTGCCATTAATGCACTGGATCGTGCGGAATCCGCATTAAGCGGAGCCAGAAGTTTTGGTATCTGGGATATGTTTGGAGGCGGTTTTATCAGCGGTATGCTGAAACATTCCAAGATGGATGAAGCCCAGCAGGAACTGGAAAATGCGCAGAGAGAGCTGGCACGATTCAAGAAAGAACTGGCGGATGTTCAGATGACAGGAATCATTAACATCCGTTTTGACAGTCTGGTGAAATTTGTCGATCTGTTCTGTGACAATGTTCTGATTGATATGATGGTTCAGTCACGGATTAAAGAGATGCAGAGCAATCTGAGAGAAACCAGACGTCAGGTGGTGGATACGGTTAATCGTCTGGAACAGTATAAACTGGGAGGTTGAATCATATGTTTTTAACGATATTACTGATATTTGCGGTCATCATTTTTATTGTTGCATTTGTTTTTTCGGCAGCGGGTCTGCTGCTTAGAATATTGTATTTCCTGTGCATTGCCCTTCCGTTTTCAATTCTGCTGGCAGTGCTGGGAGTCATCCTGTGCTGTACCATCATCGGTATTCCTCTGGGACTGGCGTGTTTTAAGGGAGCAGGGTCACTGTTTTTTTCATTCCTGTAAGGAAGATGAAAAAGAGACAGGAATTCTTCTCCTGAAATATTAAAAATTAAAGAGATTTCTGGCAGTGAGGTGCAGATCTGAAGCGGCAGCTTCAGATCTGTATTTATTTATCGGGCAGCATTCATTTTTAAAATCAGATCGCGTGATTTTTTCATTTCATTGCCGCTTTTTCACAGTAGTCAGGATAATGATCCAGATAATATTCCATAATAACGGCTGCATCGCGGACCAGATGAGGACAGGGACGGGAATTGTAATAGGCAGCGGTGCGTGCCTCCGGTCTGGCCTGATTTTCCGCTTTTTCAATGCCCAGCAGTTCGCGGCAGATGATTGTTTTGTGCTTTTCACGGAAGATATCAGCCAGCATCCGGACCGTTCGGTAATTTTCCTCCTTGGCATCGGAATCTTCCGGGTCGGTGTTGCCGTTGCACAGGCTGACCAGCAATGATATGCCGGACACCGTACCGCATACTTCCCGCATCCGGCCGATGCCGCCTCCCAGTGAGCAGGAGAGCTTCAGAGCATCTTTTTCACTTATGCCAAAACGGGGAGCAAAAGCGGCAAATACCGACTGACAGCAGTTGAATCCTCTCATAAACAGAAATTCGGCCCGATCAATACCGATGGAGTTTCGTTTCCAGTTAATATCGTCAAAAGTGATTGAGATCATGATAATAGTTCCTTTCTTTTTCTATTCAAAGATCATGGGAATTCCGGTAATTTCTGGAATATTTTT
The DNA here is from genome assembly GCA_034086685.1 of Lachnospiraceae bacterium. Taxonomy (GTDB): domain Bacteria; phylum Bacillota; class Clostridia; order Lachnospirales; family Lachnospiraceae; genus TWA4. Next base: position 6,385 of record JAXDZY010000079.1, on the reverse strand, counting down.
AGTTTATCACACGACTGCACAGGTATCAATAAAAAGATAAAATAAATTTTAATATATCATAAGTCCGGACAAAATATATATTTCCAAACGTGCCGTATGTTTCCGAAATTCTTTTCTGACATAGACTGATATTGAAGCGAATATTGTCTGTATGAAAGGAGTTATGATATGGAACCGAATCGTTCGAAACGCGATATGGGGCGGTATCAGCAGAGCAGAGGCAGTCAGCCACGTCCCGGTACCCGATATCCAGCTAAAGAGGAGTGTGGATGCCGGAATTCTTTTGAAAAGATGGATCAGTACCCCATTGCCATGGCTTATGTTCCCTGGCAGAAATTCAGTGATACCTATGAACTGGAAAAAGCATTCTGTGCGGGAACAATCTTCCCGGAACTGAATCAGCCGTTTATGAGAGCGAGGTGCAGGGAGAGATGAGAGAGCGGAATGAATTAATGCATCAGATCTGTGTAATTGGTTTTGCATTGGATGATATTGCTCTGTTTCTGGATACACATCCCCAGGATGAACAGGCTTTTGCCTATTATGAAGAATTGCAGAAACGGTATATGGAGCTGCGCAGTGAATATGTTTCCATGTTTGGGCCGCTTAATAAATATGATGTAAATACCGGCAGACCATGCAGCTGTAATGACGGCCGGTATCGCAAGGTGACATGGTCCTGGGGCGAATGCCCCATGCCCTGGGAAGGAGGCTGCTGATTATGTGGGTTTATGAAAAACGTCTGCAATATCCGGTAAATATTAAAAATCCTGATCCTCAGATGGCTCAGGTGATCATTACCCAGATGGGCGGACCTGACGGGGAGCTGGCTGCTTCCATGCGTTATATCAGTCAGCGTTATGCCATGCCCAACTGCGAGGTTGCGGGACTATTAACCGATATAGGTATATCAGCAGTAAAATTGCGCATCAGATAGTAAATATTGTCAATTCTGTTGTCAGATAAATGGTATGGATCTGAAAATCAGGGAGATACTGATTGTAAATCTGTAATGTTCGGCAGACAGGTGAAGCTGATAACAGCTTTGGAGAATTTGATCGTCTGCTGAATGCTGGATTATGATGCAGCAGAAAGGAGCAAACAGTGAATTCAGATTGTAAAAAGAGAATTATTCCGGATTCCGGTCTGGACTGTGGTTTTCTGGAAGAACCATATCAGCCGTCTCTGGCTATGGCCTATGTTCCGTGCCAGAAATTTGAAGAACTTTTCAGTGTATCGGAAAGCATGTCCAGAGGAACTGTTTTTCCGGGATTGTATAAACCATTTGAGAAGGGAGCGTGTCAGATTCATGAATCAAAAGTCTGAATTATTATTTCAGATCACTGAGCTGGGATTTGCATTATACGATCTGATTCTGTTTCTGGACACACATCCTGAGGACAGGAATGCAAATGCTCTGTATGAAAAGTATCTTCAGGAATACAAAGAAGTCAGAAATAAATTCGTCTGTCTCCATGGACCGCTGACTGCATGTGACAGAAACATCGGAAGTCTCTCCAAAGAGGGACAGGCTGACAGGCCGGTATGGTCATGGGCGGAAGGTCCCATGCCCTGGGAAGGAGGCTGCTGAATATGTGGATTTACGAAAAACGTCTGGAATATCCGGTAAATATTAAAAATCCTGATGCCAGGCTTGCGCAGCTGATCATGTCCCAGCTGGGCGGACCGGACGGAGAGCTGGGTGCATCCATGAGATATTTAAATCAGCGCTATTCCATGCCAACCGCACAGGTTGCCGGTCTTTTGACGGATATTGGTACAGAAGAACTGGCTCATATGGAAATTATTTCTGCAATTATGTATCAGCTGACCAGAAATCTGACAGTGGAACAGATCAGAGAAGCGGGTTTTGATTTGTATTTTGTAGATCATACCACAGGAATCTGGCCGCAGTCTGCCGGCGGAGTGCCTTTCTGTGCCGCACAATTTCAGTGTACAGGTGATGCGGTCACGGATTTGTTTGAAAATATGGCTGCGGAGCAGAAAGCAAGAACCACCTATGATAACATTCTGCGGCTGACTGATGACCCGGATGTATGTGATCCCATCCGTTTCCTGCGTGCCCGTGAAATTGTCCATTTTCAGAGATTCGGAGAAGGCCTTCGTATTGTGCAGGAAAAACTGGATTCTGCTGATTATTATGCATGCAATATTTCTTTCGACTGTAAAAAGAACGACTGAAACTGAAAAAGCATGTTTTCTGAGGTGAAAAAATATGCCTGAAAAAACAGGATGTCATTCGTTAAAACTGTGTTTCGCGAATGGCATCCTGTTTTTGTTTTGCATATAAGGCACTGGACAAGATCAGAAGACATGAAAAATGCCGTTTACTAATAAATTTAATTAAGGCTTTTGAATTTCTGAAAAGGAACTGTTATGGGAAATTCTTCCAGGGAAGCATCAAACAGGCTGCTGATGCCGGATAAACAGAATCAGATTCCGGAATTGACAGATGAAAAAATGCAGGACTTTATTCTTCTGTATATAGAAGGGGTCTGCCGGGAACTGTATCGTCGGGGGATTCTGACGGAGCTTTCATTTAGTCAGCTGATGAATCGGCTGTGCCGGTCATATGAATGGAAGGAGTGATTCTGTGGTGAGGAAATTAATGGCAGCTGCGTACTGCAGGGTTTCGACGGATACGGATGAACAGGCCGGTTCTCTGGAAAGTCAGCGTATTTTCTTTAAAGAGTATATTGACCGTCATGAAGGCTGGGAACTGGCGGGTGTTTATTATGATGAGGGAATCAGCGGTACACAGACGAAGAAAAGGGAAGGATTTAACCGGATGATCGAGGATGCCCTGCATCACAGGATTAATCTGATTCTGACCAAAGAGGTGAGCCGTTTTGCCAGAAATACGGTGGATACATTGTGGTATACCCGAAAGCTCAGAGATGCGGGGGTCGGTGTAATCTTTATTATTGATAATATCGATACAAGGCAGGCCGATGGGGAACTGCGCTTAACCATTATGGCAGGTATGGCGCAGGAAGAAAGCAGAAAAACTTCCGAACGAGTGAAATGGGGACAGAAGCGCCGTATGGAACGGGGAGTTGTGTTTGGACGTGATCTGATGGGCTATACGGTAAGAAATGGGAAGATGGAGATTAATGAGAAGGAAGCTCCGATTATCCAGGCTGTTTTTCATAAATATACCAATGAAGGAAAGGGGACGCATGTTATTGCGGGAGAACTGCTGAAAGAGGGGATGATGCCGAAAAATTCAGCTGTATGGAATCCTTCAGTGATACTCAGAATTCTTCGAAATGAAAAATATGTGGGAGATCTGTGTCAGAAAAAGACCATAACACCTGACTATCTTACTCATGAAAAAAAACAGAATCACGGAGAAGAGGAGATGGTATATCTGACGGATCACCATGAGCCCATCATTGACCGGAATCTGTGGAACCGCACCCGGGATGAACTGAAGAGAAGAGGAGTCTCTGAGGGAGAAAAGATAAAGTACAGCAGCCGTTACTGGTGCAGCGGAAAGCTGTATTGCGGGTTGTGCGGGAAACATTTTGTCAGTCGGACGAAAAAACTGAAGAATGGGAAACAGTACAAAGCCTGGAGGTGTTACACAGCTGCAAATCATGGAGCAGCAACAATTTCTGTGGACAAAAACCACAGCGGATGCAGTAACGGATCGGTTAATGAGCAGTCTCTGATTGTCTGTATGGATTACTGTATCGGTTGTATTCCGCTGAACAAAGAAAAAATCAAAAGAGAGATTCTTGAGAACATCAGATCCGTCAGCGTTTTCCAGGATGACAAAGAGGAACAATATGAAGCCATTCTGGAAAACATTGTGAACAGGACATGGAACACAGAAAATCCGGTTTCAGCAGAGTTTCCGGAACAGCTTTACCGTACACTGCTGGACCGGGTGATTATTTATCCGGATCATATAATAGAGATCCAACTGAAATACCTGTCCTTTGGATTTCGTCTGAAGATTTCCACCGGTGGGAAAATGGAATCCTATAAAACGGTGATTGAGAATATGGATTTTGTGTATCAGGCAGATAAAAAAAGAGAAAATTGAAGTCTGCGATCGGCAGAGGAGCAATTTGGATGCTTCTGCAGGTACAGAAGAACTTGCGCATCTGGAAATTATCAGTGCTATTGTTCATCAGCTGACCAGAAATCTGAGTATGGAAGAAATTCAGGCCTCGGGTTTTGATAAATATTTTGTGGATCATACGGTCGGCCTGTGGCCTCAATCCGCGGGAGGGATTCCTTTTAATGCATGTGAATTCCAGTCAAAAGGTGATCCTATTACGGATCTGGTGGAGGATATGGCAGCAGAACAGAAAGCGCGGACCACATATGACAATATTCTGCGGCTGGCAAAGGACCCGGATATCTGCGATCCCATCCGTTTCCTGAGAGCAAGAGAAGTGGTTCATTTCCAGCGTTTTGGTGAAGGACTCCGCATGGTACAGGAGCAGCTGGATTCCAGGAATTTCTATGCCTGCAATCCTGCATTTGATCAGAACTGCAAATGACGCTGAGAATGGAAAACTGAAATACACAGAAATCCTTTAAAATTATTGCATGGAAAACAGGCAGATACTATGCTATAATGAACCATATTACTAGGTAATTGCGAAACAAGTTCTAAATCTGGATTTCAACAAGGATAAAATCCGGAGAATCCTGATTTTATAAAAAATTAATGTAGGTAACCTGATTTAATGCATCAAAATAAGGCAGCTGTGTAACACCTGCCATTTTAGCTGTATGAAGGAATTGTTTTCAGGCAATTAATGGCTTCAGACTGCGGATGTACTGATGCTGATGGATTTTATCAGCTACTATTACCGTAATTAACTGAGTGATTCCTGCCAGCAGAAGATCTGCATGGAGAGTTTTTTCATTCCGTGTTTTACGACCTGCAATGCAAAAGCTGTCTTTGAATTGATTGATCGCTTTTTCAACATTTACGCGGATCTTATAGGTTTGATCCCATTCTTCTGTGCCACGGACTGTTCCAGGGTAAGCACGGAGATTCTTTTCCGGATAGACATAGAACATCCTGCCGCAGGAAGAAGATGTACAGGGATCTTCACAGTGGCAGACCCTTTTGGATTTCTTTGTAGTTTTATCGTATTCCCATTTCATTTTGGGACATACGAATTTCATGGTGGGAATCCCACAGCGGAGATGGGATCTGCTTCCTTCCCGCTTCATGGGAAGGGAAGGGTCTTTGGGACAGCAGGGAACCCCGTCTTCGTTCAGCGGGCAGTCGGAATTCACAGAGGAAAGCCTTCCGTTCAGCGGGATAAATGCCTTTTCAAAAGGAGCTTCCTGTAACAGGTATTTATAAATCTCAATCGAATCAAAAGCGGCATCTCCGAGAAAAATTTTCGGATTGATAAGAGGATGTTTCTTGAGAAAATCTTTCAATACGGGTATTAAGGCTTTTGAATCAGCAAGGCTCTTATCCTCGTCGGGAGAATCGGATTTCTTCTCAACCACGATATCCGGGTGTGAATCAAGAAAGCCTTCGTTGTAAAAGGTAATGTCCCTGATAATGCCGAGCCCGTTTGTGACCATGCCAAATTTAAAAGCATAGCAGAAATGGCCATTGATGTACATCTGCTGGATGGCCGGATTTGCTGCAGCATGGGGAGGCATGGAAGCATAAGCAGCCTTGTAGGGGTCATAGGAATCATCAATCTGATTCGCTTTTTTGAAAGCCTTTAACTGCCTGATGATCCGATTGGCATATTTGGGGTTATTTTCAGTAACCCAGGCTTCGATACCGGAAGTATCAAACAGGACCATGGAAGCCTTTTGAAGGTCGATCTTCTGGCAGATGGGTTCCGTCAGATCCACCAGCCGGTGGAACATAGACTCCAGTTCCGGAAGAAAGTCCTGCTTAAAACGGGTAAATTTGGAAGCATCAGGAACAACATCAAACCCGCAGAAATCCCGGAGTTCCTGGGAATATTTCAGGAACAGGATTAAAAGAGAATCTGTTGGAATCGAGAAAATACGCTGTAATAACAGAGCCCAAAGCATCGGATAAAGCTGGTGTCTGCGGGGTCTGCCGGTGCGGGCGTGAAAATGTAAAGGAAAGGACACCGGAACAATTTCATCTAGGTCAATGGTCTGTTCGAGAAGTTCAAGAAACTGATATTTGTCATTATGAAAATCATTTTGGCAATTTTGAAAAATATCTGCCAAAGAAAGCTGTTTATGTGGTATCATATAAACACAACTCCTTATTGATGGATATGGTCAATTGTTTCTGGATAACTCAATTTTACCATAAATCAGTGAGGAGTTGTTTTATTTTGGAACAAAAAATTTCCCGTATTTATGCGGGTTTTGGCGTTTCGCAAATGCCTAA
>JAXDZY010000052.1:0-41460 GCA_034086685.1 Lachnospiraceae bacterium | reverse complement strand
AGAAACCCGTGAACCGTGTCAGGTCAGGAATGGAGCAGCACTAAGCGGGAGCTTCTGTGTGCCGTGAGGCAGCCTGGGTTGAGCTGGCTGTATGGGTAACGCTTATGGTGGCTTCTCGAAGCCGGATGCGCGGATTTTTTTATTGACAATCAGGATTGATTTAGAGCGGATCATTTTGTTGCATGGGCAGATATGGTTTCTGACATGTATTTGAGATAAAGTCCCGTGGAAGGGGCACAGGAGGATAATATGAGTTTCAGGAAAAGATTATTGGCCGGTTCACTGGCAGCAGCGCTGACTGTTGGTATGACTACCGGCTGTACAACTGTGAGAAAATCAGACTTGTCAGATGATTACTCCGAGGTGGTGGCTGCGACTTACGGAGATGAGAAGATTTATCTGGATGAAGTTAATTATTATTTGAGGAACAGCCAGATTATGTATGAATACTATGGAGCCATATATGGTACCAGTATCTGGGATATGGATGGCATGGAGGATCAGCTGCGTCAGGAAGTTATGGCATCGATTTATCAGACAAGAGTTCTCTGCGATCATGCGGATGATTATAATGTGGAGCTGACGGACGCAGATAAGGAACTGGTTAAAGAAGCTGTTGATAATCTGCTTGGGGATGAGGCGAATGCTGATTTCATGGAGATTGCGGGTTCTGATGAAGAGATGCTGACAGATCTGATGACAAAGAATGCACTGGCCAATAAAGTATATCAGGCAATAATCTCAGAGACAGATATTACTGTAAAAGAAGAGGATGTCCGCAGAAATTCCATCAGTTATCTGCTTTTTACAGAATCTGAAGAAGATGAAGAAACAGCGGATGAAGAAACGGTATCAGAGGAAGAGACAGCATCAGATGAGGAAACGGAAGCAGAAGAAGAGACAGAAACTGCTGCCGAAACAGAGGAAGAAAAGAAATTCACACAGGCTGATGCCAACATGGCTCTGAAAAAGGTTCAGCAGGGCACATCTCTGGAAGCTGTGGGTGAAGAATACGGTCTGGAAGTTACTGAGACGAATTTTGCTGTGAATGAAGAGCAGACTGCTGCATTCGGTGAGAAAGCTGTTACCCTGAAGAAGGGTGAATCTGCTGTTGCCTACGAAGAGGGGACAGGCTGGTATGTGATGGTGTGTGATTCCGAGAATGATGAAGAAGCTACGGCAGAGGCTTATGAAAGCGCTGTGGAAGATGAAAAGAGTGAACATTTTTCGGAAGTATATGAAAAACTGGATAAAGATAAATTCAAAGTTAATGAAGATGTGGTTAAAATTCTGAATATTGTTGATACACCGGTTCTGAATCTTGATTCAGAATCAGATGCTCCTGAAGAAGATGACACAGATTCCGCAGAGATTGTGGCCGGTGACGGAACAGAAGAAACAGAAGAACCGGAAACTGTTGAAGAAGAGACTACAGCAGCGGAATAACCTTTCAGGGATGAATACGAAGCTGTAAAAAGCAGAGGGTGCGAAACCTCTGCTTTTTTTATCGGAAAATTCATTTTCTGTCATATAAAAAGTTCGGGGATTTGCACTGATGAGGATACAATGTGAAAATCACTCCATAAAGACAAATGTTTTCGCTGTGCGGACAAATTGGAAAAAGATTAATCAAAAACAAAGTTATTGAAGATTTTTTTTGCCCGAGAAAGAAAAAAATAAAATCAATCAATGAAAATGATTAAAAAAGCACCTTTTCTTTATCATTACAATATGATACTATAACAGTACGTTTTCAAACAAATGTTAAATTTGTCCTGTGTCACCTTTAAAGGTGTTGATATATGAGTTTAAGGACTTCAGGAGGAATCAGATATGAGAAATTGTGATAAGTATGAAAGACAGTATTTTTTACCCCCGGTGGAATGCTATGACTGGGTAAAGAAAGATTATATTGATAAAGCACCTTTATGGTGCAGTGTTGATCTGCGTGACGGCAATCAGGCTTTAATTGAACCCATGAGTCTGGATGAAAAGCTGGAGTTTTTTGAACTTCTGGTAAAAGTTGGATTTAAGGAAATCGAGGTTGGTTTTCCTGCTGCATCGGAGACTGAATACAATTTTCTCCGTGCATTGATTGAAAGGAATATGATTCCTGAGGATGTTACGATTCAGGTTCTGACTCAGGCCAGAGAACATATCATCAGGAAGACATTTGAAGCGGTAAAAGGAGCTCCCAGAGCTGTTATCCATGTTTACAATTCAACTTCTGTGGCTCAGAGAGAACAGGTGTTCAAAAAGAGCAGGGAAGAGGTAAAACAGATTGCTGTTGACGGAGCAGCTCTTCTGAAGAGACTGGCTGATGAGACCGAAGGCAATTTTGCTTTTGAATACAGCCCGGAAAGTTTTACGGGTACGGAGATGGAGTACGCACTGGAAGTAGTCAATGCGGTACTGGATGTATGGCAGCCCGGTCCTGATAACAAGGTGATTATCAATCTGCCCAGTACAGTACAGCTTTCCATGCCTCATGTGCTGGCCAGCCAGGTTGAATACATGAGCAAGAGTATGAAATATCGTGACAATGTGATTCTGAGTCTTCATCCTCATAATGACCGTGGCTGCGGTGTCAGTGATGCGGAACTGGGTATTCTGGCAGGAGCGGACCGTATTGAAGGAACTCTTTTCGGCAACGGTGAAAGAACCGGCAATGTGGATATTGTGACACTTGCCATGAATATGTATTCTCATGGTGTGGATCCGGGACTGGATTTTTCCAATATTAATGAGATCAGACAGGTTTATGAAAGATTGACAGGTATGACCGTACATGAGCGTCAGCCTTATGCCGGACAGCTGGTATTTACGGCATTTTCAGGTTCTCATCAGGATGCGATCGCCAAGGGTATGAACTGGAGACAGGATAAACAGCTGTATAAGTGGAATGTACCCTATCTTCCCATTGATCCCGAGGATGTGGGAAGAACCTATGATTCTGATGTTATCCGTATCAACAGTCAGTCAGGCAAGGGTGGTGTCGCTTATATTCTCAAACAGAATTTTGGTCTTTCCCTGCCTGAGAAGATGAAAGAAGAAGTAGGATATATGATCAAGGATGTATCCGATAAAGAGCATAAAGAGCTTTCACCGGATCTGATCTATCAGATTTTCGAAGATAAATATATTCATAATGCGGAAGCTTTCCAGATCAGGGAGCATCATTTTAAACAGCTGGAAGACGGAATACTGGCAGAAGTAACGATTCAGCAGGGCGGTGATGACCGGGTGGTAACAGCCAACGGCAATGGTCGTCTCAGTGCTGTCAGCAATGCCATCAAGCAGTATTTCGGTATCAGTTATGAACTGACTGTATACGAAGAGCATTCACTTTCCAAAGGGTCTTCTTCCAAAGCGGTTACCTATGTGGGTGTCAGCAGCCACGAGAAGCTTCACTGGGGTGTAGGCATTCATGAGGATATTATCGTAGCCTCCATCAATGCGCTGGTTGCAGCGGTAAATCAGCTGGATGAGGTGCGTAATGTATCTGTCTGCAAGGATCAGCGTCTGCTGGAGATCATGAATTATATTCAGATGAATTACCTGACAGTTACACTGGATGAACTGTCAGAGAAATTCTATCTTTCAAAACCGTACCTCTCCAAGTATATAAAGGAAAAATCCGGAATTACTTTCGGTGAGGCTGTTAAAAAAGTACGTATGAGAAAAGCACGTACTCTGTTGAAGAATCGCAACATGACTGTGGAGTCAATTGCGGAAAGTGTTGGCTATCAGAACGTGGAGCATTTCAACAGGCTGTTCAAAAAAGCTTACGGAATGACACCGATCCAGTTCAGAAATCAGAAATAAGCTGTTACAGATAAGCCCCCGGCTGCATATAATATCAGAAGGATGTATTTGTGTGGTGTGCACAATGGATTCATACCAGATTCTGATAGGAATATGCGACCGGGGGCGTTTTTCACGTTATGGAGCGGCTGTGGAACGGGCAGGTTTTCATCCGGTATTTGTATCCGAGGCTTATGATGTGCTGAACCGGAGACTCCAGGGACGTCTGCTCAGATGCATTTATGCGGACAGACGCTTCTGCTGCGCCTGTGCAGAACAGTATGATGCTCTTTTGCTTCCGGGAGGGGGAGATCTTCACCCGGCTCATTTTGATCAGATCGACCGGTACAGCTCGGGAATTGAGGTTCAGGTGGACCGTATGCAGTTTTATCTGGCAGAAGCATTTGTCTCTGCAGGGAAACCGGTTATGGGAATCTGTAAAGGAATGCAGCTGCTCAATGTACTGTTTGGCGGAACATTGATTCAGGATCTTCCTGATAAGCAGAAAGAACATCATGCCTGGGATGAACAGCAGCAGAAAGACAGAGAACATGATTCACGGATCAGTCCTCATTTTCTTTTCCGCGCATCAATCAGGAGAGATCAGAGGGTGAACAGTGCGCATCATCAGGCGGTAGACCGGATCGGAGACGGACTGCTTCCGATACAGTGGGCGGATGACGGTGTGATTGAAGGAATCTGCCATAGGGCATTACCTGTGGCAGGTTTACAATGGCATCCGGAAAGATATGGTACGGAAGAAGCAGATGCTTTGTTTTTTCAGGTGTGGTCTGCCATGTTCAACGGGGAGCAGCTGTGGCAGTGATACGGGGAAGAAGCTCATTCTATGTCTTTTGCTGAAATGGACATTTTTTGGCGGAAACGAATAAATAACTTGACATGCGTCCGTATAGATACTATAATTGTATTAATTGGCAGTCAAAAAATGGCGAAGGGAATGGTCGAGAATTATGTTATTGAGAACTTATGAGAAGATTACAGATTTATTTATGCGCAACAACGGGTATCTCAGCTTTGATGATCTGCGCAGAGAAAAGATTACTATTACACAGATGAATGAACTGGTGGCAAAAGGAATTCTGGAGCGTTTTTCCAGAGGCTGGTACTGGTATCAGGGAGAGGGTGCTGAGAAGCCGGAGAATTATCGCATGATCGAGATATGCAAAGTGAATCCCAAGGCTGTTGTATGTGCTGACAGTGCCTGTTACTACTGGGGGCTGCTGAAAAAGGAGCCGGATCATCTGTCTTTTGCGACCCGCAGGACAGACCGTTCGGGCATGGAAGTTATTTTCCCGGTTTCCAGACATTATTTCTCTGATTATGCATATTCTCTGGATCAGAAGGTGGTAGATACACCTTATGGAAGCTTTAAGATCTATGATATGGATAAGAGTGTGTGTGACTGTATCCGTTTCCGCGAAGAGCTGGGAGAAGAGGTTATTAAAGAAGTTATTACCGGATATACCCGCAAGCAGGACCGCCAGGTGGATCGTATGCTGGCGTATGCGGATCAGATGCGTGTGGGAAGGATTGTGCGCAAGTACCTGTAGGGTTTAACATATAATACCTGTAAGAATCGAAGCTGCCCCGGCGGGCAATCAGATTCCTGCAGGTATTTTTCAGTCGTCATACGCAGTACTCACTGGTCATATTTATTATAGTGATAGATAATGGAAGGACGCCCTCCGGTATTGTAATCCACATCACTGGATACTTCCTTCAATTCAATCAGGTAGTTCATATAGCGGCGGATGGTTACACGTGAAAGTCCGACTTCGTCAGCAATCTGTTCGCTGGTCAGTCCCTCGCCGATATGCCGGTTCAGGTAAGCACGGATGGAATCCAGAGTTTTGCTCTGAAGGCCTTTACTGGGAAGGATTTCTTTTTCTGTGTTTCTGGATAAAGCGGCATTGGACATAAAATCGTCCAGCTGTTTCTGGGACAGTCCCTGATTGTGCTCGATCAGCTCCTGCTTCTGGATGAATTTGTCAAGGGCTACGGCAAATCGGGAATACTCAAAAGGTTTTACCAGATAGTCCACGATTCCGTAGCTCAGCAGGGCACGGATGTTTCCGATATCACTGGCTGCAGTAACCATGATGACATCGACAGGGTTTCCGGAAGCGCGAAGCCGGTTCAGGAATTCCTTTCCATCCATGATCGGCATGTACATATCGAGAATAATCAGGTCAACGGTATGGTCCTCTTCCAGATATCTCAGTCCGTCTGAGCCATTGAAGAATATACCTGCAAGTTCCAGCTGATTATTTCTGCTTACATACTGTTTATTGATGGAGGCGACCATGGGATCGTCTTCAATGATGATTACTTTATATTTCATGAGAAATCTCCATTTCACTCTACATTTTCACTCTACATTTTTCCGAATCATGACTGTGGCTTCTGTTCCTTCACCGGGATCTGATTCTATTTTCAAGGTACCATGAAATTCGTTTACCAGGTTCTGTACCAGATATAAACCGGTCCCATGGCCGGGGCCTTTTGTGGAAATACCGTATTCTGTGATCCGGTCCACCAGTTCCCTGCTCATACCGCGTCCGGTATCCAGAACGGATATATAGGTGCTGTCCTGATCAATAAAGACGGTCAATTGAATCTCCTTCAGGATGTGGTCGCAGGAATTCAGTTCTTCTATTGCATTCTGGAGAAGATTGCCCAGAATCGTCACGTATACATTGGAGGGAATGCCGGCGGTCAGCTGGATACAGTAGCTTTCAGGTACCAGATTCAGCGCAATATCCAGCTCTGCAGCACGGATCGCTTTTCCGATAATAATGGCGGCAGCTCCCTGATGGGTGATCAGTCTGGAAATCTGGCTGATGGACCGGGAGGAACCCATACTGCTCTGGAGCAGGTATTCTTTGGCTTCTGCAATATGATCGGTCTCCAGATATCCCAGGATAACATGCAGTTTATTCATGAATTCATGATTGAAAGCACGCAGAGTTTCCACCAGATTGTTGGCATCTTCCAGCTGTTCAGTCATTTCGTTCATCAGCTTTGCATTCTGAAACAGGGAAGCGGCGCCGATCAGCTGCCCGTTGGAATAAAGGGGAAGGTGTGTAATCAGCAGGTTCTTTCCGTGAAGTACCATATGCTCATTATAAATAGGCTGCCTGGTTTCAAGAACCTGGGGAAGCTTGCTTTCCGGCATGACATCCTGAATGGGAACACGGTCGTAGGGGATGACCGGCAGGCCTAGAATATCACATCCCATATTGTTGATGATCGTGATGCGTTTATCGGTATTGATGGCGATAACGCCCTCATCGATAATGTTTAACACATTGGCATTGCCGTCATATATCTGAGAAAACTGCTCCGGATCGTATCCTTTTAACTGTTTTCGTATGGTACGGAGCGAGGTTGTGGCAAATACAGTGCCGATGCCCAGCAGCATGATCGTGGCAAGGATGTATACGGGAATAGACGCCCAGATATTTTTAAACTGGCGGCGATACAGAATGGACACAGCCACAAAGCCGATAATGGTTCCGTTCTCATCCTTAATGGAGGAATAGGTTATACGGTAACGACGTCCGTTGTCATCTTTTTTTGTATCTGTGTAATCTATGTCTTCCTGCAGAAGCTGCGCCTCTTTATCACTGGCTGTTCTTCCTATATATTCCGGATCGGAATTATAGATAATAGTCCGTTTTCCGTCAACAAGAGTAATACTGTCCACAACGGGCATGTCAGCAATCAGTTCCTCCAGAAAAGATTTGCAGCCTTCGGTTGCATATCCAAGCTTTACGGAATCAATAATAGTAGGTGCCGTAGACAGTGTATTGGCTGTGGTCAGCAGATTGTCTGAAATAATCTTAACCTGAGAAGAAATATCCACACCGATGGATACAAGCGCACAGATCAGAACGGCCAGTGCAATACTTCCCAGCTGGACCAGATATATGTGATATTCAAACGTTAATTTCTGTTTTCCGGGTCTTTTCATGGCATTCTCCTTTAGTACGATTATATTCTATAAGGTAATGACTGTTTACGCAATGGATAATGCGGTTTTTTTTACTTAGTTAACATTTTGTGTATTTTGTAAAACTTTCCTTTGATAATCATATGTAATATAATGAAAATGCCGAAGAATTTGATTATTTTGAATGCGGATGATAATTGTATGGTGAATTTTTGGAAGGGGGATTTATTATGACAGTATCATTGACAGCATATGTGAAACAGAATCTGACAGCAACAGAATCAGAGAAAGAGAAAGTTATTTCGGTACTTTACAGGATGTTTGGCATGGGGGTGATTTCGGAGAGGGAATTGCTCCGCAACATCGATATGCTGAGAAAAAGCAAATAATGAAGACCTCAGCTGACATTTTATGAATAGAGAAGGTGTTTGATCGACTCTGTGGGAATTGAAAGATGTATAACATTACAATCAGTATCAGCGAAGGGAAAGACAGGCAGACGGTTTTTATGCGTCTGCCTGTTTTGCGCAGGCACGCCTGACTGAGTTCTGACGGATGAGTAAATGCTGCATATGCAGACAGGAATTACAGATAAGATCCGGTCTTGCGAAGATTCTTTTTTGTGTGTATACTGGGATATGCATACAATACGGGAAGACGAATAATATGAGGTGTTTTGAATGAATAGAGAAGAGTTTATCAGACTGATACAGGGAAAACCGTTTCTGCTGGATGGAGCCATGGGTTCCAATCTGATTCTGGCGGGCATGCCCAGAGGAGTGTGTTCCGAGCAGTGGATTCTGGAGCATCCGCAGGTGGTGGAAAATCTGCAGAGAGCATACATGGAAGCAGGCAGTCAGGCGGTTTATGCTCCCACATTCATGGCGAATCGGATCAGTATGGAAAATATGGGACTGGCTGATCAGGTGGAGCGTTTTAACAGGGAAATTCCGAAGATAACCCGTCGGGCAGTAGGTGACAGGATTCTGGTGGCAGGAGACATGACAACCTGCGGCAGGATGCTGGAACCGGGCGGTCCCGTCAGCCACAATGAACTGTTTGAGGCTTATGCGGAACAGGTTCGTTATCTGGTAGATGCAGGTGTTGATTTTATCATCGGTGAAACACTTTTATATGAAGATGAAGCTCTGGTACTGCTGGATGCAGCCGCATCGGTGACAGATACAGCTGTCTGCTGCAGTTTTACGGTTGAAGGCGACGGAACACTGCCCTTTGGAGGAAATGTGGTGGATGCCACAGCCAATGTGGAGGCAATGGGTGCAGCAGCAGCAGGCATTAACTGTTCCATGGGACCCGATCAGGCTCTTGCAGTGGTGAGAAATATGAGTGAACGCCTGACGATTCCCGTAATTGCCAAGCTTAATGCGGGAATGCCGGATATTTCCGATAAGGGTGAAGTAATCTACAGCATGAATGAAGAGATGTTTGCCGGATATATGGAGAAGCTTCTTGAAGCAGGAGCTTCACTGGTAGGCGGATGCTGCGGAACGACTCCTGCCTATATTGCGGCATTGAAAAAAGTGATCGATAAATTCAGTGAAAGACAGGCAGCGGTCTGCAGACCGGAATGACTGCCGGTCTGAATATGCAGAAGGAGATGTGATTATGACAAGAGCAGCCGGTTATCGGACCAAAAACCGGGATATGATGCTCTCTTATATGAAAGCAAACCGGGACCGGACAGTTTATGTGACGGATATCCATCAATATATGAAGTCCCAGGGCGTTAATGTGAATCTGACTACCATATACCGTTTTCTGGATAAACTGCAGGAAGAACATCAGGTGTTGAAATATACAGCTGATAAAGGGGAATGTGCAGGATTTCAGTATGTGGGAGAAGGGAACAGCTGTGAAGAACATCTTCATGTGAAATGTACCGGCTGCGGCAGGGTAATCCATCTGGACTGCCGGTTTATGGATGAAATCAGAGGTCATCTGAAAGATCATCATAATTTTCAGCTGCAGTGCAATGGTTCCAGTCTGTTTGGATTATGTGAAGAATGTCAGAAGAAATCGCAAAAAGATTGACATTACTTTCACATCTTGTTAAAATGAACACACAGGCAGTTTTGGCATATTTTGTGCATTTTCAATAATTTGGATTGCCATATTGCCGATTTGGCTGTCAAAAAAGAGGGTACGTATTAATTTACGGAAAGGGGTAAAAAATGAAGAAATTAAAAGTTGTTGACCAGGAAGCATGTATGGCTTGTAAGCAGTGTGAAGTTGTCTGTTCAGAAACCTTCTATAAGGAATATGATCCTGATTTAGCATGCATCCACATTGTTGAGAAAAATGGCGCAGTTAAGACCAATGTCTGCGTACAGTGCGGTAAGTGTGCAAAGTCATGCGAACAGGAAGCAATCACCAAGAACGCAAAGGGCGTTTTCACAATCGACAAGAAGAAATGTGTTGGCTGCGGCAAATGTGCAGAAGTATGTCCTTTCGGAGTTCTGGTTATGCGCAAAGGTGCTGAACATCCTTCCAAATGTATTGCATGCGGCAAATGTGCAAAGTCATGTCCTGTTGATGCAATCGCTGTTGTGGAAAAGTAATTACATAAGGGTACGTCATACGGTTGCCATGGGCAGCTGAAAAAAGCGGATATGGCACGATTCTCTGCGAATCATCCATATCCGCTTTTTTTATAATAATCCTGTCAGCTGTATCAGGATTCCCCAGAATACACTGGAAAGATACAGAAGTCCCAGAATCTTCAGATTTTTTTTCGGGTTCCGGTGCAGACGGAAAAGAATCAGGATGCCAACGCCGGAGCTGACCAGAAGACCTGCCATCATGGCTCCTCCGTTTAGTATTCCTTCCAGATACAGCTGGGTGATGATGACGGAAGCAGCACAGTTGGGAATCAGTCCCACCAGAGCAGCAATCATCTGTCCGATTACCGGTACATTCAGAATAAGACCGGACAGATTTTCTTCACCGATTCCTTCAATCAGCAGATTCAGAATCAGAGAAATGAGAAAAATATAAAATACAATATGAACTGTGTGACTGATGGCGGACCGGAAAATACTTCCCTGTTCGCAGTGACAGTGCTCATGTTCACAAATGGAGTGGATATCTGCTTTTTTTTCAGGTTCCCTGAAAATACGGACCAGAATCTGATCGGCGGCCAGTCCGGTTAAAATTCCGATTATCATCTTCATTCCCAGTATTTTAAGAATCAGCAGAGGACTTACCTGCTCTGATAAAAGAATAGGAAGCATCTCATCTGATGTGGAAAGATATACAGCCAGCAGTGTTCCTACCGTAATCAGTCTGCCGGCATACAGACTGGAAGCAGCGGCAGAGAAACCGCACTGAGGAAATATACCCAGGATACCGCCCCAGACAGGGCCTGCCTTTCCGGCTTTCCGAATCAGGCGGGTGGTCTGATCACCTGTTTTATGTTCCAGATATTCCATCAGAAGATAGGTGACAAACAGAAACGGAATCAGGCGGATGCTGTCCAGTGCACTGTCCGTAAAAATATCGATTATCATTTCCATAAAAACTTCTCCCTTGATTGAAAATGCAAATTGTTTGCATTTTGGTAATTATAAAGACTTTATTGTCCCTTGTCAAGAAGTTCTTTGCAGGTTATATATTTTTATGAAATTTTTTTGAAATGCTTTTAATGGGATTTTAATTGTTTTCGACTTTTGTTTTAATTTACGGGAAGTATCATAAATCCATCCTGAAGGGGTATTGCAGAAGAACCGGGAGTAATGATACAATGTACCTGCCGTTCACGGAGCGGAATGCAGCTGTTTTCAGCTGGTGATAGATGATCATTACTGCTTCCGGCAAGACAGATTTCAGTAAATGACTGGCAGTATGGAAACTGCCGGAGAGGGAGTTGTGATTATGGAAGATATGGAAAAGAAAGAAATGGTGGAAAAACTGGTTCAGAAGACCGGGATCAGTCATGAAGAGGCCGGTGAATTACTGGAGAGAAATAACTGGGATATACTGGACTGTATGATCGAACTGGAGCGTACGGGACGGATTCACGATACGCAGGCAGAGACCGGAAACGGTTATTCTACACAGGATCAGGCTACAGAAGAGTTTCAGCAGGTAATAGTAACTGCATCCCGGACCAGCGATGAATCTACCGGTTCCAAATTAAAAAGGATTCTGAAGAAACTGATGCGCAAGAGTCTGGATAATGATTTTATAGTCAGCCGGAAAGGCAGGGAAATCCTGCATGTGCCGGTGCTGGTACCGATCATCATACTGCTGGCTGCATTCTGGGCGACGGTTGTGATTCTGTGTATCGGACTGCTGACGGGATTTCGCTACTCTTTCCGGGGGAAAGATCTGGGAACGGAGACGGTTAACCAGACAATGGACAGGATGGCTGACTGTGCAGAAGATATCAAAGTAAAAGTCAGGGAGTTTATTGATGAAGAAGATACTGATAGTAGAAGATGAAGATCGGATCGCCCGTTTCCTGGAACTGGAACTGGTTCATGAAGGATATGAGGTTGTGAAAAAATATGATGGGAGAAGCGGACTGGAAGCTGCACTTTCAGGCGGCTTCTCTTTGATGATTCTGGATATTATGCTGCCGGGAATCAACGGTCTGGAGGTTTTGCGCCGGTTAAGGAAGACATCAGATCTGCCGGTGATCATGCTGACGGCCAGAGATCAGGTTATGGACAAGGTCAACGGTCTGGATATGGGAGCGGATGATTATATGACAAAGCCGTTTGCAGTGGAAGAACTGCTGGCAAGAATCCGTCTGGTTTTAAGAAAACGTCAGGCAGCCGGACCGGAGCATGATTCCGGAAATGAACATATTCAGCAGATCCGGGGACTGGTTCTGGATGAAGCGGCTCATACGGTGAAATATCAGGGAAAAGAGATTTCACTGACCAATAAAGAATTTCAACTGCTCCGGGAGCTGATGATCAACCGTAATATTGTCCTTTCAAGAGAAACAATTCTCAGTAATGTCTGGGGATATGATTATGTGGGTGAAACCAATGTGGTGGATGTGTATGTCCGTTTTCTGCGTCAGAAGATCGATGATGCTGTGGGAGAGAAATTTATTCTTACGGTTCGCGGTGTAGGATATGTCATGAAAGATGAATAGTATCAGGGAATATGGACAAAAAGACAGTTCTGAAGGATGGATTCTGTATGGCAGAAAAAAGAAAATATGATAATAATGAAAGAACCGGAGAAAGAAACAGTGAAAAGAAGCAGAATCGTATGACCAATCGTTCCGGTTCCATTGCATGGAAGCTGAATCTGGCAAATCAGTGGAAAAGGCTGGGGAATCTGATGTTTACAGCAGTATTTGTTTTTGCGGTCATTCTTCTGGTATGGTTTCTGACGGTGGAACAGATAATGGTTCCTTCCGGCAGCGGGATGGTGAGAAGGACTTTTGAAGGCGATCTTCAGAGCCTTGAATCATTGAAATATGTACTGACAGATTCATCAGGAGCGCGTTATACGGCGGAGTTGGGGAGATTTCTGCAGGCCGTCAGAATTCCGTTTCTTTCTGTTTTTGCCGGGGCCATTCTGTGGTGGGCCATCGGTTTTGTGAATGGGACGGAGTCCTATCGGAAATATTTGAAGCCCATTGATGAAATTGCTCTGGCTGCAGAAGAAATTTCCAGCAGAAATATCATGGAAGAGAGGTTTTCCAGTCTGGAGGAAGCAATTGAGCACATTGACGGCACATCACCGGAACTGATGCTGAATACAGGTGATTCCGATCTTCAGGGGCTGGAGGCAGCCATCAACAACATGCTGAAGCGGCTGCACAACAGCTACCGGCAGCAGATTCGTTTTGTAGATGATGCCAGCCACGAACTGAGGACTCCTATTGCCGTTATACAGGGGTATATCAATATGCTGGACCGATGGGGGAAATCAGACGAAAATATACTGGAGGAGTCCATTACTGCGATTAAATCGGAAGCAGCACATATGAATACACTTGTGGAACAGCTTCTGTTCCTGGCCAGAGGGGATGCGGGCAGACAGAAATTTCAGCCGGAACCTCTGAATCTTCTGTCCATGATGGAGGAAATTACGGAGGAATCCCGTATGATTGATCCGAAACACAGATATGAGCTGCAGGTGTCGGAATCTGTGGAGATCCTGGCTGATCATGCAATGCTGAAGCAGTCTGTGAGGATTCTCATTGATAATGCTGCCAAGTACAGCCCGGAGGGCAGCCGGATCCGTATGAGGCTGTATACCAGAGGGGCTGGTATGGGAGAGACTGATGCCGGGCAGGTTTGCATCGAGGTTCAGGATAATGGCATGGGAATCGGCAAAAATGATATGGGGCATATTTTTGAGCGGCTGTACCGCGGAGATCCGGCCAGAAATTCCAGAACAGGAGGAAGCGGACTGGGGCTTTCCATTGCACGGTGGATCGTTGAGAAGCATGGAGGATTTTTTGAGGTAATCAGTTACGAAGGAATCGGAACGAGAATTACGATTGTACTTCCCGGCAGAAAGGCACAGAACGGGTAACGGCAGTTCAGCCCCATACTGAACTGCCGTTTAGGGTGACAGGATTATTTTTCGATAATGATACGAAGACAGCGGATTATTTTCTCTTTTGTTTGAGCATCACACTGGCGCAGAAGATGCAGAATCTCTGTGTCCAGTTCATCGGATGAATGGTCAGAATCTGTCATGCCTGCATGGAGCAGATAATCAACAGATACGTTGAGCACACTTGCATAGTAGGTGAGGACCCGCAGATTCATTTTCGTACGATTGTTTTCGATATTGCTGATGAAAGCCACCGTTGTATTTAGACTATCGGCAATTTGTTCCTGAGTAATATTGTTGGCTTTCCTGAGTTGCTGCATGCGCTGTCCAACAAGTTTGTAGTTGATTTCCATTCGTGCCTCCCAAAATTAAGTGATTGTTTATAGTATAAAACAAAAATATCATTATTTCCATCAATGCAGAGTTTATTATATATACTTTTTTGATAAATTCTGTGCAGAAAAAATGGGGAAAAGAGCGGAAGATTTTTGTAATATGGCGATTTTAGGGGATCCTGAAAGGAATAAATGTTCGAACTCAAATATGTTCAACATCTGGACATTTTGACAAGAATTTACCAGAATTTTCAAAAGAGAGGCTTCAGGAAAATAATGAATATGTGGATTGATTTTTTTTATCTGACAGGCAGAATTTGTCTGTTGTATTTTCTTTTCATTATAATATATGTCGGACCTCGTCTCTCCTTTCATTATGTGTGGCTTGCGGCAGGGGTTTTTATGTGCTGCATGGGCCGCGGACTGGAAAGCGGGAAATGGTTTCTGATTCCGGAGATGCTTCGGATGTGTCTGATCCTGTTGTCAGCTGCGGGACTGATACTGCTGCTGGTGATGGAAGTGCTGGTATTTACCGGAATGCGGGTGACTCCGAAAAATCCTGTAAAATATGTAATTGTGCTGGGAGCCTGCGTGCGGGGAATCCGTGTGACCCGTTCACTGTCCTATCGATTAAAGAAAGCTGCAGCATATGCTGGAGAACATCAGGATTGTATGCTGGTGGTTTCCGGCGGACAGGGACCGGGAGAAGATATTACGGAGGCAGAAGCCATGAGTACGTATCTTCAGAGGCTTGGGATTCCCTGGGAGAGGATTCTGATGGAAGACCGATCCGTAAACACACGGGAAAATCTGCTGTTTTCCAAACGGGTTATCTGCCGGTATGAACAGCTGCTCTCCGACGGGGAAGAGCAGCTGCAGTCTGTTCGGGAAGAACAGCTGTCCGTTGCTGTCTGCAGCAATAATTTCCATATGTACCGCGCCATGGCATTGGCCAGATCGGTGGGAGAATGGAAAATTGAAGGTCTGGCAGCCATGACCGATCCTTTTATGTGGCTGTCCTTTACAGTCAGGGAAGGAGCGGCTCTTTTTAAAGAGCTGCTTTTCAGACATATTTCCCGCCGGTAAAAGAGCAGACTGTAAAAAATGTTTAATTCCTGATGGCATCCGCGCCGCGTTCACCGGTACGGATGCGGAGGGCTTCACAGATTTCGGATACGAAAATCTTTCCGTCGCCGACGGTGCCGGTCTTAAGAACACGTTCGGCTGTTTCAAGAACTTTTTCGTAGGGAACTTCAGAGACAACAATGTCCACCTTGATTTTTGGAATCAGCTGGACTTCTGTTCTGACACCGCGGTAATAGGTTACAATGCCTTTCTGTACACCACAGCCCTGTACATCATATACAGTCATTCCTTCCACACCGATTTCATTCAGGGCCTCTTTCAGTTCATTAAATTTTTCTTTTCTGGTAATGATTTCCACCTTATAGATTTTTTTCATTGCATCCTCCTTTTTAACAGGTCATTCTCTCTACTCAATATAATTTATTGCCTTTTATTTGTCAATTGTATCCGGAGATACCGGTTTACAGATTCCGGGCATTCATGTATACTATAAATTGGATTAGTACAGCAAAGTATTATGATTGTCCGGAGACAGCCCGGCAGTACGGGTTTATGGCTTCGGCAGACACAAAATAAAAGGTTCTGAGAACAGGGAGGTCCAGAAACATGAGAAAATTGAGTGCGGCATTAACGGTTTTAATGCTCAGTGCGGCTGTATTGACAGCCTGCTCCGGGAGTCAGGAAACTCTGGCACCGGCAAAGCGTGAAACACAGGCCCTGTGGGGACTGACGATCAATGGAAACAGTGCGCAGGCAGAGTCTGAAACAGAAGTACAGAAGGAAACAGCAGTTTCCGTTGAGGAACTGGATAATGGAATAAAGCTTATGGCACTGGAAAATACAGAACTGCAGACGGTGTCAGCAGTCAATGTACGTTCCGGTCCGGGTACGGATTTTGAAAGGATCGGTAAATTCGGAGAGGGAGAAACGGTGACCATGACAGGTATCTGTGATAATGGCTGGATCCGTATTGATTTTCAGGGGGAAACAGGTTATGTTTCCATGGATTATGTAACATCTTCAGATGAAAGTGTGTCTTTAAGCGAACTTCTCCAAGAGGTAAAAGCTGCCCGGGAAGCAGCGGATAATGAAAGCAGTACAGAACAAAGCAGTACAGAAGACGGTAATAATGAAACAGCCGGAGATGAAAGCAGTAAGGATGAATCCGTGAGAGAAACAGGTGATACAGATCCTTCGGATGAAGGAGAACTGGCGTGGGCAACCACTGATGTGAATGTGAGAAAGGGGCCGAAAGCTTCCTATGAGATAATCGGTCAGCTGAATCAGGGGCAGAGTGTAAAGGTTCTCGACAGCTCTGATGCCTGGTGGTGGAAAGTGGAGTTTGAAGGTCAGGAGGCCTATATTTCCGTTCAGTTTCTGACAACTGAAAAACCTGAATAACTGATGAAAGAAAATATAAATACCTGTATGTGTCGTCAGAAACGGTATCTGAGAGGTGTAATAATAAGTAAAGGAGTGGCAGCAGTCAATGGAATATACAATACTTGGAAAGACCGGTCTGAAAATATCCAGACTCGGCTTCGGGGGAATCCCCATTCAGAGAATTGATGCAAAAGGAACTGCCGGACTTGTTGACCGCATGGTGCAGGCTGGTATAAATTATATTGATACAGCCCGTGCCTATACGGTAAGTGAAGAATATCTGGGAAAGGCATTGAAAGGCCGCAGAGATCAGTTTGTACTGGCGACAAAGTGCCGGGCGGAGTCAAAAAAACAGTTTGCAGCCGGCATAGATACCAGCCTGAAGATGCTGCAGACAGATTATATCGATCTGTATCAGTTTCACAATCCTTCCGTGTCGGATTTTGAAGCACTGATTGCACCGGGAGGAGCACTGGAGGCCATGGAGGAAGCGAAGAAGGCCGGTAAGATCGGTCATATCGGCATCACAGCCCATTCGCTTGAAGTATTCCGCCGTGCGCTGGAGACTGACTGGGTGGAGACGATCATGTTTCCCTATAATATTGTGGAATCACAGGGAGCAGAGCTGATGGATATCTGTCATAAGAAAAACATCGGTTTTATTGACATGAAGCCCATGGCAGGAGGCGCCATAGAAGATAAAAAGCTGGCGCTGCGTTATGTGCTGTCCAACCCGGCGGTAACAGTGGCAATTCCCGGTATGGCTGCTGCTGAAGAACTGGAGCAGAATCTTGCAGCCTGCAGTAATACTTCGCCTCTGACAGAAGAGGAGCTGAAAGCCTGTGAAGAGGTTCGTGCTGTGCTGGGCAATGATTTCTGCCGCCGGTGTAATTACTGTGCACCCTGTACTGCCGGCATCAGTATTCCCAGTGTATTCCTTTTTGCGGGATATCTGGAAAGATACGGACTGGAAGGCTGGGCCAAAGAAAGATATGATTCTCTGGCTGTGAAAGCCGATGCCTGTGTGGAATGCGGAGAGTGCGAGTCCAGATGTCCCTATCATCTGCCGATCCGCGAAAAAATGAAAAAAGCGGCTGAGGAATTTTCCCGGATCTGATTTTGAAGGAATATTTTATAACGACGGAATATTTTATAACAAAGGAGGTCGGTATGAATGCCTGCTATTTATGCACATCATAGTTTTGGAAAAAAAGTTTATCGGCAGATGCCGGTTTCTGTGAAGAAAATCGTCAGGAAATACAGCAGAGAATATGCGGCAGGCCTTCAGGGCCCGGATTTCCTCTTTTTCTTCAATCCTCTGGTTAAAAACAGATACGGACAGCTGGCTCATGAGATTCATGATGAAAAAGCATCTGTTTTTCTGGAAAGAGCAGTCAAAATCCTGAAAGTGACAGGGATGGATTCACCGGAGGGAGCGTATATTATAGGATTTATCTGTCATTTTATGCTGGATTCTTCCTGCCACGGGTATGTGGACCGGATGATTGGAGAGACGGGAGAGTCACATACGGAACAGGAGATGGAATTTGACCGGTATATGATGGAAAAAGATGGCCGGTGTGCTCTCCGTTATCCGGTTTACCGTCTGGTTAATGACTCTCAGGAACTGGCGGAGACAATGTCTGTTTTTTATAAAGGAGTTTCAACTTTTACAGTAAGGGTCAGTCAGGAACGTATGCGCGGGATCAAACGGCTGTTGTTTTCACCGGGAATACTGAAACGCAGTGTGCTGATCGGTCTGCTGGAGCTGATTTTCGGCTCAGACGGGGAATATGTATCTTTTGTTATGAAAACCAGTGCAAATCCGGGCTGCGCGGAAATCAACCGGGGGCTGGCTGCCAGGTTTGATCAGGCAGTTCCCGAATGTGTAAAGGAAATAAAAGGTTTTATCAGGTCGGTGGCTGACGGAGATGAGCTGTCTGACCGGTTTGAGAGAAATTTCTGTTAGATATCAGGAGAGAAGATGAATAAAGAAAAGAAAGAAGGAAAACTGACAAAGCTGGAATTAAGCTGGGTTCTGTATGATGTGGGCAATTCGGCATTTACCCTGCTGGTGGCAACGATTCTGCCCATTTACTTTAACGGTCTGGCAGAAAGTGCCGGAGTTTCCAGCACAGACTATCTGGCCTGGTGGGGATATGCGGCATCCATATCTACTTTGCTGGTGGCATTTATCGGCCCTGTATTCGGCACTTTTTCCGATTATAAAGGTATGAAAAAACCGGTATTTGTGATTGCCATGCTGGTGGGTGTGGTCAGCTGCGCTGTGCTGCCGCTGCCGGATTCCTGGATTACATTTCTGATAATTTTTATTGTTGCCAAAACCGGCTATGCTGCCAGTCTTGTGTTTTATGATTCCATGCTGACAGATGTAACTGTGCCGGAAAGAATGGATAATGTATCTTCCAAGGGATATGCCTGGGGATATATCGGCAGCTGTATTCCGTTTGTAATCAGTCTGTTTTTTGTGCTGATGTATGAATCCATCGGAATCACCATGACGACGGCCATTGCCGTTGCTCTGCTGATCAATGCAGCATGGTGGCTTTTGATGTCATTTCCCCTTCTGAAGAATTACAGGCAGATTTATTATGTGGAAACAGAAGGGAAAAATCAGGTGGCAGCCACGTTCAGGCGTCTGGGTCAGACTTTTATGGATTTAAAGCAGCACAAAAATATTTTTCTCTTTCTGCTGTCCTTTTTCTTCTATATAGATGGCGTTTATACCATCATTGAGATGGCCACTGCCTACGGGCGGGCACTGGGTCTGGATACCACAGGACTTCTGCTGGCACTTCTGCTGACCCAGATCGTAGCTTTCCCGTTTGCGCTGATATTCGGAAAGCTGGCTTCCATGGTTGATAATGTAAAGCTGATACGCGTATGCATTGCTGCTTATTTCTGTATTGCCGTATTTGCCATTCAGCTGGACCGGCAGTGGGAATTCTGGCTGCTGGCGGTGGCGGTAGGCATGTTTCAGGGAGCAATTCAGGCATTGTCCCGGTCTTATTTTGCAAGGATTATTCCGCCTGAAAAATCAGGTGAATTTTTCGGGATTTTTGATATCTGCGGAAAGGGCGCATCTTTTATGGGGACGGCGCTGATTGCCGTCGTCACTCAGATTACCGACAATGCCAGTGCCGGAGTAGGAATCCTGAGTATTACATTTGTCATCGGCTTTGTACTTTTCGGCAAAGCAGCACGTATGAACGAAATGTGAATTTTTGGTTAGCGCTCAAATAATACTTGCATATTTGGGGCAGGAAGTATAAAATGGTTAGCATGAGTTCCTGTCCTGCAGGTATTGGGGCAGAGATTGAAATGGTAATTTCTGGAAAGGATTGTGCAGCAGATGAGTGTAGAAAAAGTTAATAAATATAAAGAGGATAAGAAAAACAGAAAAGCAAACCTGGAAAAGGAACAAAAGAAAAAGCGTCTTTACCGCATCGGCGGCTGGGCGGCAGGTATTGTAATCGTAGCTGCTCTGGTTGTCATGCTGGGATTGACAGCAAAGAATGCTTACACGGATTACCAGGCCTCCAGGCCCGATTACAGCAGTGATTCACTTGTTATATCCGATATGACAGGTATTCTGGATGAAACGGAGTCCGCAGAGGAAGATGGCACAGATGAGTCTGCCGGGGCAGGTGAGTCCGCTGAATCAGACGGGGACACAACAGGTGATGAGTCCGTATCAGGAGAGTCAGAAGCAGAATAACGCTTCACAGATATTGTGCAGCCTGAAATCAGTGGTTTGATTTCAGGCTGTTTTGATGTATACTTATAAAACAGTCCGAGTGACTGATTGCGAATCAGGGAGAAATCAATGAGAAAAGGTGACAACATTACTTTGATCGGTATGCCCGGTGCAGGTAAAAGTACCATTGGCGTGGTGCTGGCCAAGCGGCTGGGATATCGTTTTGTGGATACGGATCTTCTCATTCAGGAGCAGGAAAAAAGGCTTCTGAAGGAAATTATTGCAGAAGAGGGTCTGGAAGGCTTTAAGGCCATTGAGAATCAGGTAAATGCAGATCTGGTGGCGGATCACAGTGTAATCGCACCCGGCGGCAGTGTGGTTTACTGCCGGGAAGCCATGGAGCATCTGAAACAGCTGGGACTTGTGGTTTATCTGAGAGTATCGTATGAAGAACTGGCTTCCCGTCTGGGTGATCTAGTTGACCGCGGCGTGGCGCTGAAGGAAGGCCAGGGACTGAAAGAACTTATGGAAGAGAGAGGCATACAGTATGAAAAGTATGCTGATTATATTATAGATGAAGATGGACTGACACCGGGAAGAATTGCAGCTATCCTGGAGAAGAAACTGATAAAAGAGAAGATGGCAGAATAAGGCGCCGGAAAAGAGGAGGTTATATTATGTATCAGATTAATTTTGATGAACCCTGCAGAGTATATTTTATGGGCATTGGAGGCATCAGTATGAGCGGTTTGGCTGAAATCCTTATGAAGGAAGGATTTACTGTATCCGGCTCTGATATGAAAGAATCTGATCTGACCAGACAGCTGGAGGCTGAGGGGGCACAGATCTGCTATACACAGAAAGCATCCAATATTGATCCGGAGGCAATCGATGTGGTTGTTTACACGGCAGCCATTCATGAGGATCATCCGGAACTGGCAGAGGTCATCCGTCTGGGGCTTCCCCGCCTGACCAGAGCAGAGCTTCTGGGCCAGATCATGCGCAATTATAAAACTGCAATTGCGATTTCCGGAACACATGGAAAGACAACAACGACTTCCATGATCACTGAAGTAATGCTGCAGGCCAAAAAGGATCCCACCATTACAGTGGGCGGTATGCTGGATTGTATTCACGGTAATTTCCATCTGGGAGATTCCGACTGCTTTATTACAGAAGCCTGTGAATATACCAACAGCTTTCTGTCCTTTTATCCCACAGTGGAAGCTGTATTGAATATTGAAGCAGATCATCTGGATTTTTTCAAGGATCTGGACGATATCCGTCATTCTTTCCGGCTGTTTATGGAAAAACTGCCTGCCGGTGGTGTGCTGGTCATCAACAGTGAGATCGACTGCTGGCAGGAGCTGACAAAAGGTCTGGCCTGTGAAGTGGTAACATTCGGCCTGGAGGGATCAGGGGCGGATTATATTGCCTCCGGCATTACATACGATGAAAAGGCCAATGCTTCTTTTGATCTTATGTGCATGAAAAATGGTGCTGCTGAAAAGATTACGGAGATTCATATGAATGTACCCGGTGTTCACAATGTAAAAAATGCACTGGCCTGTGCTGTAATTGCTCTGGAACAGGGAATTGCACCGGAAGATATTTCCGAAGGTCTGAGCAAATTCGGCAATGCTCACAGACGTTTTGAATTTAAAGGAGAAATCGGTGGAGTTACTATTGTGGATGATTATGCACATCATCCCCAGGAAATCGATGCAACACTTGCGGCAGCCAGAGAGATGAAGACCGGAAAACTGTGGTGTGCATTCCAGTCTCACACCTATACCCGGACAAAAGCGCTGCTGGATGATTTCGCAAAAAGCCTTTCAGCGGCGGATGAAGTGCTTCTGGCTCCTATATTTGCAGCCAGAGAGACAGACACTCTGGGAATCAGCTCTCAGGATATTGCCGACCGGATCGAAAAACTGGGAACGAAAGCCCACAGCTTTGACTCCTTTGATGAAATTGAGACATTTATCCTGACAAACTGTCAGCCGGGAGATCTGGTGATTACCATGGGAGCCGGTGATATCTATAAGGTAGGAGAAAATATTCTTGGAAAATAAATCTCGTCATTTGTGGATAAGTTGCCCACAAATATTCTGACAATTAATTAAGTTGTTGCTATAAAAAGCAAGTTGTCTCAGATAATTGGCAGATTTAAGAATAGTTTATCC
The DNA here is from genome assembly GCA_034086685.1 of Lachnospiraceae bacterium. Taxonomy (GTDB): domain Bacteria; phylum Bacillota; class Clostridia; order Lachnospirales; family Lachnospiraceae; genus TWA4. The sequence goes on along the minus strand of JAXDZY010000052.1, from coordinate 18,429 downwards.
ACATTGTTCACAGATATATTGTGGATAATAGGTTTACAATGTGTGAATAAACAGTCTTTTGTAAACAGTTTCAGAATTGATAATTAAGAGGGAAATCACAATGAGTAATTTGAAGGTAATGGGGACAGGAACCGGATATACCCTGATTTCCAATGTGTTTATTGATAAATATATGATAACATCGGGATCCAGTCATCTGAAGACTTATCTGCTTCTTCTGCGGCTTTTATCAGATCCGCAGAGGGAGATTTCCGTAAGCGGCATGGCGGATATTCTGGATTGCAGTGAAAGTGATGTGCTGCGTTCCCTGCGTCACTGGGAGAAAAAAGGGCTAATGAAACTGGAGTATGAGCCGGGAACAAGAGTTCTTTCGGAGATTATTCTGCTGGAGCCCCGTGATGAAGAAGCGGCATCATTTTCGGGAGAGGTATGGAGCAATCAGAACCGGGATGACCGGGTTCAGGACGAGCTGGTGGCAAGTCAGGCTCCGGAACAGCCGGTCGGAAAGGCCGGTACCGGTGGAACAGATGCCCAGGGGGAGAATGCCGGGGGCAGGTCCGCAGCAGGGCAGGAGGAGCCGCTTCCACCGCGGCAGGTGGATTTTGCAGCGGTATCTTCCGATGAGAATTTCAGCCGTCTGCTGTTTATTGCGGAACAGTATATCGGTGCACCGCTGTCCAGATCGGATTGCGAGTCATTTGCGTGGATGTATGACGGCTTGAAGATGGAGACGGTACTGCTGGAATATCTGGTGGAATACTGTGTTTCCAACGGACACCGCAGTGTGCGGTATATGGAAGCAGTGGCCATTGACTGGCACCGGAAGCAGATCAGAACCGTGGAACAGGCCAGGATCTATACACCTCTGCACAATAAAAATCTGTATGCAGTGATGAAGGCTCTGGGATTAAATGGACGTCAGCCGGCTCCTTCCGAACGGAAGATCATTGACAGCTGGTTTCAGGATTATGGTTTTTCACTGGATATGGTGGTGGAAGCATGCAACCGGACCATGGTATCCATTCATGAACCCAATCTGAATTACGTGGAGTCGATCCTTTCCCGATGGAAGAAAGCAGGAATATCCCGTCTGGATCAGATACAGGGACTGGATGAGCAGTTCCAGAAGCAGAAAGAGGAAAGTGAAAAAAACGGCACTGCAAAAGGTTCTTCATCCGAAAAAGGATATGCCGGGAAAGGGGCTCCCCGTTCCTGCCGTTCTTCCGGGAAAAAGCCCGGAGCCCGGTTCCATGATTTTGAACAGAGAAACTACGATTATGATGAACTGCTGAAGCAGATTAATTCGGCCAACTGAGTACAGCAGAAGATAATGACAGCAAGATGTCATCAGAAAGGAGGCAGCCGGAATGTCACTGACCAATTCGCAGTATAATGAGATTATGCGGGAGTATAATCAGCTGAAGTTCAGACATGCCCGTGAACTGGAAGAGCGGGTTCAGGAAATTTATGAAAAAGTTCCTTCGATAAGGGAACTTGAGAATGAGATTGCCTCGCTGGCTGCAGGCCAGGCCAGGAAGCTTCTGAACGGAGATCGGAACTCTCTTAAAGAACTGAAAATCCGCATGGCCGATCTGAAAGAACAGAAAAGAGTGCTTTTGCTGGATCACGGATATCCGGAGGATGCCATGACCATGCATTACACCTGCAGCAGCTGTCATGATACCGGATATGTGGACGGAAAAAAATGCGGATGTTTCCGTCAGAAAGAGATTGATCTGCTTTACCGGCAGTCCAATTTGAAAGATATACTGGAAAAAGAAAACTTTGACACATTTTCATTTGAATGGTATGATAGTACCGCATCAGACCGACGGCTCAGTCCGCTTAACAATGCGCGCAATGTGGCCGCAGCCTGCATGGAGATGACAGCACAGTTTGCGCAGACGAAGCAGAATCTTCTGCTGACAGGCCCTGCAGGGACAGGAAAGACATTTCTGACCCACTGCATTGCCAAAGCACTGCTGGACGCATGTTATTCCGTGATCTATCTGTCAGCGGCAGAGCTGTTTGAGATTTTTTCTTCCCATCAGTTCCAGGATGAGCGGGAACCGGAAGAAGAACTGATGTATCATCACATTTACGATTGTGATCTTCTGATCATTGATGACCTGGGTACTGAAGTGGCTAATAATTTTACCATGTCCCGTCTGTTTTCCTGTATTAACGAACGGGCAAGAAGCAACCGGCCGGTGGTTATTTCCACCAATCTGAATCTGACGCAGATCACAGATCATTACTCGGAGCGTATCAGTTCCAGGCTGATCAGCAATTACAAAATACTTGAGCTTTATGGCGAGGATATCCGTATCCGAAAACTGATTGCACATAGGAGAGAAAATAATGGCTAATACATTTAATACGATCCCTGTAGGCCGGCTGGGTCTTGTTCCGGTTGAAGGATGCATGCCTTTAATGGAGAAAGTTAACAAGATTCTGGTTGAGAGACGCAAAGAAAGAATGCTTCAGGGAAATGCTCTTTCTGTCAGCGGTTATGAGCGTGATTCTTATATTATAGAAGCGAAGACTCCGCGTTTTGGAAGCGGTGAAGGAAAAGGAGAGCTGACTCAGTCCGTCCGCGGTGATGATCTGTATATTATGGTGGATGTGTGCAACTACAGTCTGACCTATTCTCTTTGCGGGAAAGTCAATCACATGTCACCTGATGACCATTTTTCCAATCTGAAAAGGGTTATTGCAGCAGTTGGAGGTAAAGCGAGACGTATTACGGTTATTATGCCTTTTTTATATGAGAGCAGACAGCACAGGCGCAGCGGCAGAGAGTCCATGGACTGTGCGCTTGCTCTGCAGGAGCTGGTTGCCATGGGCGTGGACAACATCCTGACTTTTGATGCCCATGATCCCCGTATTCAGAATGCGATTCCGCTGAATGGATTTGAGAATGTTCAGTGCAGTCTGCAGTTTATTCAGGCACTGATGGAAGTGGAACCGGATCTGCAGATCGACAGTGACCATATGATGATCATCAGTCCGGATGAGGGTGCCATGGGGCGCGCTGTTTATTATGCCAATAATATGGGACTTGATGTGGGCATGTTCTACAAAAGAAGAGATTATACAAGGATTGTAAATGGACGCAATCCCATTGTGGCCCATGAATTCCTGGGAAGTTCCGTGGAAGGAAAAGATGTACTGATCATTGATGATATGATTTCTTCAGGTGAAAGTATGCTGGATGTGGCTAAAGAACTGAAACGCCGCAAAGCCAGAAAGGTATTTGTGTGTGCAACATTCGGTCTGTTTACCAACGGCATGGCCAAATTCGATACTTATTATGAAGAAGGACTGATCGACCGGGTTCTGACAACCAATCTGATCTACCAGAAAGAGGAGCTTCTGACACGTCCTTACTATACAAGTGTTGATATCAGCCGGTATCTGGCTCTGATCATTGATACACTGAATCATGATATCAGTATTCATGATCTGCTGCATCCCGAACAGAGGATTCAGCAGGTACTTGCGGAATATCGCGGAAAAAGAAGAATATAGATACAAAAAGAAGATAACAGAAAAAATGTGTGGAAATGTTGTTTTGACATTCGCTGCATTTGATGGTATAATTAAAATTACGCGAGTTTTATCAGGAGGTATATGAAAATGAGCGAAGAAATCGTAAAAGAAGTTACAGAAGAAACAGAAGAAGCTGCTGAAGCTACTGCTGAAACAAACTCTGTCTGGGCAGGTTTTGAAGAAAAGATGAAAGCGAACACTGTTATCACCGTTGAAATTGCCGGTGTAGTAAAGAGCGGTGTTGTTGCATATATTGATGGTGTACGTGGATTTATTCCTGCATCTCAGCTTTCTACAGAATATGTAGAAGATCTGGAATCATGGCTTGGCAAGATGGTTGACGTTATGATCATCGAGGCAAAGGAAGACGAGAAACGCCTGATCCTTTCCGGTAAGAAAGTAGCAAGAAGAGAAGAAAGAAAGAAAAAATTTGAAGCCATTACAGTAGGAAGTGTACTGGAAGGTACTGTAGAATCTCTGCAGCCCTACGGTGCATTCATCGATCTGGGTGACAAGATCAGCGGTCTGGTTCACATTTCTCAGATCAGCACAAAGAGAATCAAAACTCCCGAAGATGTGCTGGCTGTTGGCGACAAAGTAACTGTTAAGGTTCTTTCCAATGAAAAAAGAAAAATCAGCCTCAGTATGAGAGCTGTTTTGGAAGATGCTAAGAAAGAAGAAGAAGCAGCAGCTCCCAAGGAAGAAACCTTCCATTACAAAGAAAAAGGTAAAGCTTCTACGAACCTTGGAGATCTGTTGAAAGATATTCAGCTTTAATCAGGTCAGTGGGGGTGTCTTATCTTGTGGACGTTCCTTTTGTTATCAGCAGAACAGGCGGGGGATGTACATGACGATACAGGAAGAGGTTGCTGCGCAGACAGAAGAATGGAGAAAAGCACAGCTTTTGTACAGCTCGGCGCTGAAGGAGATCAGCACCAAGATTGAGATTCTGAACAATGAATTTGTTCATTCTCATCGGTACAATCCAATCGAGCATGTAACGCAGCGTATCAAGACACCTGACAGCATTGCCAGAAAACTGAAGCGGATAGGATACGAGCCGACACTTGAAAACATGGAGAAGTATCTGTGTGATATTGCCGGGATTCGTATTATCTGTTCTTTCACATCAGACATCTATCGTATTGCCGGGATGATTGCCCGTCAGGACGATGTGGCTGTTTTGAAGATCAAGGATTACATGAAGCATCCGAAGGAGAATGGGTACAAGAGTTTCCATATGGTTGTGACGGTGCCTATTTACCTTTCCACCGGTACGGAGAATACCAAGGTGGAGATTCAGATTCGCACGATCGCCATGGATTTCTGGGCGAGTCTGGAACATAAGATTTATTATAAATTTGAAGGGAATGCTCCTGAGTATATTTATGATGAATTGAAGAATTGTGCGGATATTATTGATCAGCTTGATCAGCGTATGCTTTCACTGAATGAAGAAGTTCAGCAGTTGAAGGCAACCAGTGCTGTGAGGGAGTCTGAGATTCATTAATCCTGTTTATCAGGAAAAGAATATGGTATTTTTAAGGTCCGGTTTCGCAGAGAAACCGGACTTTCTGTATTATAGAGAATAAAAAAAGTTATCCACAGTATAATAACAAATGATTCACATTTTGTTGCAATGAATGGAAAGAAACAATAGTTATCCACAATAAAACGTTGATAAGACAGTAAATACAGTGGATAAATTCATAAAAAGAGTGGATAAATAGGAGAAGACTGTTGAAAAAAACAGATATATTTTATGGCTATAGTGTGGACCATTAAAAATGTTGACGCGGTAGGGGATTTCCTTTATAATAATATAAAATCACGGGTTCAATATAACAGTTCAGCTGGCGTTGAACTGTCTTGCGTTAATTCAATTGAAAAGTACAAGGAATGTCAAGAACATGAAAAAAAAGATTACAGTTATTTATTTAGCTGAAGAAAGCACTGAAAATACATTGAACGAGCTGAGAAAGTCAGGATATCCGCTCCAGATTCTGAAGGTGTGCGGAGGGATGCCGGATCAGAGAAACTGTGCGATTGGAAAAGCTCTCAGAAAAGCGGAGGGAGCATATATTACTGTAGTAAATGAAGGTGATACTTTTCCTGAAAACTTTCTGGAAAGGATTAATCAGATTTCAGAGCATATACCGAATGAATTACTGATTTCGTATAATAAGAAGCTGGATCCTTCCGTGCTGGACAGCCCTTTGCTCTCCTGTGAAGACGGCATGTATAGGGAGGACGAGCAGGTAAATCTGAAATATGATGTGAGCAGTTTTCCCGTGAGTTTGAATGGTACGTTTGTACCTAACTGTGAGAAAATCATATCATTGTGGGAAGATAAAGGAATTGAGTCGGAGAAGAATTTTCTATTGAAAATACTCCTTCTTTCCATGAATTATTACAGGATTGGTTCAAAAGTTTATACTTACGTGAACCCTGCAGATTGTCATTTTGAATTATACCAGGGTGTATATTATAAAGAATGGTATCATGAAGCAGTCACAGATTTTATGGTTCCGCTGCTTGTTTGTTCTGAGGAAAAATACGGGGAGGTGCCCAGATTCCTTCAGTATTTTACCATGTATTTTATGATGTGCCGGCTGCAGGCTAATGTTGATAACCGCAATAAGCATGTGCTGGAAGGAGAAGAAGCGGAAAACTATAAAGATTACTTTCACAGACTTCTGGCTTATGTGGACAACAGTGTTTTGGTATGCGATAAACCGGAGCAGAAATATTATGAGAAGAACGTTAATCTGATCAGGATGTTTTTCCAGATCAAGGAAAATGATTATTCACGTGATTATGATTATCTGTTTAATGGAAATAATCTTTCGCTGGTTTATGACGGATACGTCATTTATAATACCCGTTCTCTGAGAGTGAATGTTATGTTCATTGAGTATGAAAACCAGCACTGGGAAATGGATTTGTCTGTGCCGTCTTATTTCGGAAGAGCGAATTATTATGTAAAGCTGGATAAAAAGCTTTATCCTGTAAAATACAGTGAAAGCTATTCTCTGACGAAGTATTTTGGGCAGTCGGCATATAAAAGAATCAATTTTCATGCCTCCGTACCGATTAAACAGGATGCGAGAGAACAGAAACTGCAATTTGTGATGGAATATAAGGGATCTTATTATATAATTGCACCGGAGTATAAATCACATACCAGCCGTCTGACAGGTGCAGCGAAGTACGCTTACTGGAGATTTGATAAATTTATTGCATTTCACAGCAAGAATACAATCTATATCCGTCAGTCCAACCCTCTTTATACTGCTTACAGAGAAATACGTCTGCTGGCGCAGATGATTTCTTCTAAAACACCGGGTGTACGCAAGCGTGCGCTGCTGAGAATGGCATATCACGCAACAAAGCCGATTTACGGTAAAAAGAAGATATGGATGTTCTACGATAAGATTTATAAAGGCGGAGATTCCGCAGAATACCTCTATAAATATGCCAGCAGGTTTGATGACGGTATTGATAAATACTATCTGATTGATAAAAACTGCCCGGATAGAAAGAGGCTGGAGAAGGAAGGATACAAGCCCCTGATTAGAGGTTCCTTTAAGCACAGACTGATCTTCCTGTATGCAGATATGATGATCGTATCCAATTCCACGGTGTTCGCATTTAACGATCAGGGAATGAAGATGTCAGCATATATCAGAGATCTGGCCAAATTCCATGTGGCATGTGTTCAGCATGGTATGTCTGTACAGAAAATTGCCATTGCACAGAAGCGTCTGCGTGATAATACAAGACTTTATTTCTGTGCATCCAAATATGAGATTGAAAATCTGTCTCATCCGGTTTATGACTATGTGGGATATGATGCCCTGAAGCTGACGGGTGTTCCCAGATATGACGGGCTGGTCAATAATGATCAGAAGATTATTCTGATTTCTCCCACATGGAGAATGCAGTCTGCCATGCTGGTTACAAAAAATGAGGGTGTTGCCAGGGATTACAATCCCAATTTCAAAAATACGGATTATTTTAGGGTATATAACAGCCTGATCAATGATAAGCGGCTGATCGATGCGGCAAAAAAATACGGATACAGAATTAACTATGTACTGCATCCGATTGTAAGTCCTCAGGCAGATGATTTTGATAAAAATGATTATGTGGATATTATTCCTGCAACCGGAGATATGAGTTACGAGAAAATCTTCTGTGAATCCAGCTTGATGGTAACAGATTTCTCAGGTGTTCAGTTTGATTTCGCCTATATGCGCAAACCGCTGGTATATTTGCATCATAAGGATATCCCGCAGCATTATGAAGAAGGAACATTCCATTACGATACAATGGCGTTCGGTGAGATCTGCCATGACAACAACGAGCTGGTGGATTTGCTGTGTGAATACATGAAGAACGGCTGCCGGATGAAGGATGAGTACCGCAGACGTGCGGATGATTTCTTTGCATTCAACGATCATGATAACTGTAAGCGAATTTATGAAGAGATGATCAAATATCAGAAAAAAGTTGATGAAGTTAATAAAATCATATAAAAAGGCCTGCGTGCCGAAATAGGAGTGTTAAAGCAATGAAAAGAGTTATTACCTACGGAACATTCGATCTGCTGCATTATGGACATATTAATCTGCTGAGACGTGCAAAGGCACTTGGCGATTATCTGATCGTTGCTCTGTCAACAGATGAATTCAATTGGAATGAAAAACAGAAAAAATGCTATTTTACTTATGAAGAGCGCAAAAAACTTCTGGAAGCCATTCGTTACGTGGATCTGGTTATTCCGGAAGAAAACTGGGAGCAGAAAAAGACAGATGTAAAAGAATATCATGTAGATATATTCACTATCGGAGATGACTGGGAAGGCAAATTTGATTTCCTGAAAGAGCAGTGTGAAGTGGTTTATCTGCCCAGAACACCTGAAATCTCAACAACAAAGATTAAGAAAGATTTGAATAAATAAAACAAACCGGGCTGGGAGCAGGAAACTGTTTTCCGGCCTTTCTGAAAGGAGCAGGGAATGTCAAATAAAAAATTGCTGAATGAAACACTCTTATCTTTAGAAAAAGTAAAGCCTTTATCTGATAAACAGAAGGAAGCGGTAGACAGGCTATTTTCTGTTGTAAATTCTGATGAAAATTCTGATAATGAGATTCATATGATATCCGATTGCATCCAGATAGTGCTGGATATGCAGCCGGGAGAAAAAAATTATTCTACCATTTTAAAAAGAATCTGTATTAAGAATCTGATACCGGCGATATATACCATGTACAGGGATCTCCCTGTTGAGAATAAATATTTATTTATGCAACCGAGAAAAGGTCTAAATCAGAGCTGCCGTTATATTTACAAAAAAATTGAAAAAAATTATGATTGTATTTTAAAACTTCATGAGCTGAAAAGAGGAACTGTTTCGGCGGTTGAATACTATGCGAATGCAATTCTGTTTGCGAAAGATCTTGCAACGGCAAAAGCCGTGTTTGTACACGAATCCAATGATCTTCTTGGATACGTCTATATCAGGCCTGAAACAAAGGTAATTCAGTTGTGGCATGGATGTGGCGTTCTGAAGAAGCTGGGTTACAGCACAGTAGGAAAAAAAGGGTTTAAGAGCGGAGCAAGCCGGGAAGAATTTCCGGAATATAACAAATATTCAATTGTAACGATTTCCAGTCCGGCAGATATGTGGATATTTGAAGAATTCATGGGAATTGAAAAGAAATCCGGCATTATTCAACCTATCGGCATCAGCCGGACAGATGAGTTTTTTGATGAAAAGTATATTAAAAACTGTTATAAAAAATTATATAAAGCAATTCCGGAAGCAAAAAATAAAAAGTTGATTTTGTATGCACCTACTTACCGCGGCGTGGATCCTAACCGCGTTACACCGAATGAACTGGATATTGAAAAATTTGCAGAAGCTCTGAGTGACGAGTATATCCTTATTTTCAAACATCATCAGACAGCTCAAAATCTGCCCGTGATTCCGGAAAAATACCGTGATAAATTTGCGTATGACATGACCAGAGGACGTGGTTTGGATATCAATGAGCTGATGGTAGTCAGTGATATCTGTATTACCGATTATTCTTCTGTAGCGTTTGAATTTTCACTGTTTGAAAGACCATTGTTGTTTTATGTTTTTGATCTGGAAGAGTATATAGCTGACAGAGGATTGTATTATGATTTCAATGAAATTACTCCCGGTCCTTTATGCAGAACCAATGAAGAAATGATTGATTATATTAAACATATTGATGATCGTTTTGATAAACAGGAGATTATTGATTTTAAGAATAAATTTATGTGTAGCTGTGATGGCCATGCAACAGAGAGAATACTCGATTACGTGGGAATTAATAAGGAAGAATCTGCTCGTTTGCAGCGAAAGGAAACATATCAGGTTTACTATTTCGGAAAAGATGCTGAAAAGCAGACATACTCGTCTGCTCTCAAATCAGGTGAAATTGACGGGGTTATGGCGATAACGAAATCCGGTGGATTTGAGTTCCGGAATCAGGAAAACTACAGTACGAAAAATCCCTGCCGCGCGTTGTTAGCCAACGGTTTTGAACGCACGGGCTATAATTTTGCAGGATGGTATATGAGAAAAACGAAACGTGGCTCATACTACTGGTATTGTGAAGACGGTACGTGGAGAATGAATTCCGAGATGGATTGTATTCCGTGTACAAAAAAACATCTGTTCCTTGAAGGGGATTCTCTTGAACAGGTAATTATTCAGGAAGCAGAAGCAATTCTGGTTATGGAAACACAGTGGACTCCTCAAAAATTAACAGAAATATATTTGACATTAAAAGCGTATCTGTTAAAAGTTCGTCGTTTTCTGGGTAAATGCTGGCGTAAATTCAAGAAAATTGCAAAAAAAATATTAAAAAAATAATATTTATTAAGGAATGATATCGCTGTGAAAGAGAAATTATTGCGAATCGACAGTCCTGACTCTGTTGATTCAGACGAAAATAATATTATATATAAAGATAGGCTGCTGAACTGGCAGATACTCAGTAAAAACAGAAATCTGTTGTTTGGGCTGGCTATTTCGTGGGTTATACTTCTTCATATGACAAATTTTCCTGTTATAGATAAATGGAAAGGCTTTAGAGAGAATAGTCTGATGATGAGTGTATACAGACTGATTGATTTAGGAGGAGTAGGTGTTGATATTTTTCTGTTTCTGTCAGGAATAGGTTTATACTACTCCTTCTCTCGATGTCCCAATCTACAGGTTTTTTATGAAAAACGTCTTAAAAGAGTGCTGATTCCGTATCTGATTGTAGGTACTATCTACTGGATCATTAAAGATATTCTGTATGGGGAAGGCGTAGTTCGCTTTTTCAGGGATCTGTTCTGGGTTACTTATTATTCAGAAGGTGCATCCACGTATTGGTATATCAATTTTATTCTTTTAATGTATCTGCTCTTTCCTTTGTTCTATTATCTGCTGGAGAATAAGTACAGGAATGTTAATCTTATTCTTCTGCTGGTTTTCAGTCTTGGGATGATTTTTGTGATGTATACAAAAACTCCGGAATTGTATCTGAAGATTGAAAAATCCGTTACCAGAATTCCGATTTTTATTCTGGGGTGCTACTGGGGAAAGATTGTTAAATCAGGAAAGCCCATGAACCGAAGATGGATTATTTATTCGCTGATTATTCCCTGGATGGGAGGTTTTTTCCAGTATGCAGGCAAACATGGGGGAATTCCATGGAAAATAACCAGCAGATTGTGGTATGGGATGCTTGCCATTGCAGTTTGCATTATGGTGTCGCTGTTTTTTATGGTAATTGATCTGGGAAAAATTAACTGGTTTTTAAATATGGCGGGAACACTTTCTCTTGAGCTGTATCTGTTTCACATTGCCCTGCAGCGTCTTTTAAGACTGCTGTCTCCGGACTATAAAACATGGAGTATGAGGAAAAATTGTATTTTGTATTTTCTGCTAGTTGTTGTCTTGTCTTTTATACTAGCAAACCTTTATCACTATATCAGCGAAAAAATTGCAAAAAGGATGAGCAGGCGCTGACCAGTGTGAGAAAGGATTTTTTCTGCCATGCATTACAAAGAAATAGAACCGGCTGTTTTTCTGGAACGTCCCAACCGGTTTATCGCCTGGGTGGATACAGACAGAGGACGGGAGATCTGTCATGTGAAAAATACAGGAAGATGCAGGGAACTGCTGATACCGGGGGTACAGGTATATGTACAGAGAAATCATAATCTTTCCCGTAAAACTCCTCTGGATCTGATCACGGTGAAAAAAGGAACACGCCTTATCAATATGGATTCGCAGGTGCCCAATCATGTGGCGGCTCAGTGGGTTCTGGAAAGCGGTTTTGTATCGCCGGGTGCTCTGGTGAAGGCAGAGAAAAAATATGGGAATTCCCGTTTTGATCTGTACATGGAGGACGGAGATCGGAGGATCTTCATGGAAGTGAAGGGCGTAACACTGGAGGAGGATGGTATTGCCCGGTTTCCCGATGCCCCCACAGAAAGAGGCGTCAGGCATCTGAAAGAGCTGATATCTGCCCGGGAAGAGGGATATGAAACAGCTGTCCTTTTTGTGATTCAGATGGAACAGGTGAAATATCTGGAGCCAAACGACAGGACGCACGCCGCGTTCGGCCAGGCATTGAGAGAGGCTGCAGCGGCAGGAGTGCGGGTTATGGCCATTGACTGCATTGTGGAAACAGATGGGATTTATCCGGGACAAAAAATTGATGTGCATCTTTGATGGAGGTATTCCGGTAAAAAATACATAAAACATGCATAGAGCAGGAAAAAATAGCACAAAAAATGAATTTATTCTTGCATCGTTTGTGTATGGGGTGTATGATATAGCTTATCAGATTCGGTAAGAACTGATATCCGGGTGGCTGCCGGATTATTTTCAGAAAAGAGACTGCATGGGGAGTGCAGAATTCTCGGAAAGGACAAAGTTTATATGAAGAAGAGAGTGTTAAGTATTCTTCTTGCTGCCATGATGGTAGTTGGTTTACTGGCCGGCTGTGGCGGTAAGAGTGACGATGGTTCTAAAGGAACTGATGCATCCGGTGATAATGCAGCAGCATCTTCAGATGATGCAGTTCTGGTTTATGCACAGGGAGCTGATCCCCGCGGGCTGGATCCTCATCTGGTAGATGATGGTGAATCTGCAAAGGTTACCATTCAGATTTATGAAGGTCTGCTTGAGTACGAAGAAACCACAACAGATCTGAGACCCTGCCTGGCAGAAGAGATGCCTGCTGTTTCCGATGATGGTCTGACTTATACATTCAAGCTCCGCCAGGGCGTTAAATTCCATGACGGAACTGATTTTAATGCAGAAGCTGTCAAGTTCAATATTGAACGTCAGACAATCAACAAGACTGAAGACATGCCTTACGCAGACTTCTGCTACAGCTATGTGGATCATGTGGAAGTTGTTGATGAATATACAGTAAATATTGTTCTGAAGGAACAGTATACACCTTTCCTGGCTAATCTGGCCATGGTATTTGCAGGTCCCATGGTAAGTCCTGCTGCATGTGAGAAGTATAACAACAACCTGAATGAAAATCCCTGTGGTACAGGCCCTTACAAATTCAATTCCTGGAATAAGGATGAAAAAGTTGTTCTGGACAGAAACGAAGACTACTGGGGAGAACCTGCAAAGTGCAAACAGGTTGTAATCAAGACTATTCCTGATGCATCTGCAAGAGTAACTGCTCTGGAAACAGGCGAAGTTGACATCATCGACGGTATTGACCCCAACATGGTTGAACAGCTGCAGGCAAATTCCGATCTGCAGGTTAACCTGGATGAAGGTATGAATATCAACTATATGGCATACAACACTGAGAGACTGACTGATCCTGAAGTACGTATCGCTCTTTCTCAGGCAATTAATGTAGATGAACTGGTTGGAGGTCTGTACAACGGATTTGCCACAAAGGCTGATTCCATTCTGCCTACTTTCCTGCCCGGTTACAGTGCAGATGTTAAACAGGTTTCCTACGATCCCGAAGCTGCAAAAGCTACTCTGGCAGCAAAGGGTGTAACAAAGCTGTCTGTTATTACATATTCCAATGCAAGACCTTATAACACCGCTACAGGTAAGACACTGGCAGAAACTGTTCAGGGTTATCTGAAAGAGGTTGGTGTAGAGTGTGATATCCAGACATTTGACTGGACAACATACAAGGATAAGGTTATGGCCGGTGATTACGATATCTGTTTCTACGGATGGAACGGTGACAACGGTGATGCAGATAACTTCCTGAACCTGCTGTGTGACGAGAATACCGCCATGAACGTTGCAAGACTGAAGGATTCAACTTACAACGATATGATTGCAAAGGCTGCTCAGACTCCCAATGGTGATGAGAGAAATGCAATCTATGCGGAAGCTGAGGAATATCTGTCAGGTATTGCTGCATGGCTGCCTATTTCTCATCAGCAGAATATCACTGCAAACAGAAAGAATATCAGCCATTTTATTTACCATCCTACAGCTACAGTTGACCTTGCAATTGTAGAAAAGGCACAGTAATTCGTATAAATATTTAATTTTAACTATGGTAGTTAACGCCCCGACAGTCTGATTGTCGGGGCGTATACTTTAGTTTTTGACAGTCTCCCCGTTTATTGCGCCGGCAGGATTCCTGTACAGACATGATATTCTTCGCCGGCAGAGCAACCGTATCGTCCGATACGCAATGTCGAAGATTAAAGTATGCGTTCCGGATTTTCCGGACGCGGTCACAAATGCGAAAGAGGTTATAACATGTTCAAGTATATCGTAAAACGTCTGTTAATGCTCATACCCGTATTGCTGGGTGTGTCATTTATCGTTTTCTTTCTGCTGAGAGTCTGTGCACCTGATCCTGCACCTGTTGTTCTGGGTGAGCATGCCACGGAGGAAGCGATGGATGAATGGAGGGAAGTCAACGGATTGAACGATCCCATTCCCGTACAGTATATTGAATTTATTAAAGGTGCACTGACAGGTGATTTCGGCAATTCCTACTATTCCAAAACACCGGTTTTCAATGAAATCATGAACCGTTTCCCTGCAACTGCCGAGCTGGCAGTGGTGGCGATCATCATTGCCTCTTTACTGGGTATTCTCATTGGAGTGGGAACGGCAGTGAAAAAGAACAGTATCTTTGATAATCTGGGTATGGTTTTCTGTCTGATCGGTGTGTCGGTGCCCATTTTCTGGCTGGGTGTTCTGATGCAGATTCTGTTTGCAAAGACTCTGGGCCTTCTTCCTGTATCAGGTGCAACCTCCGGTTCCATTATTCTTGAAAAAGTGACCGGATCCTATCTGATCGACGCCATTCTCAGCGGAAACGGAGATTATGTGAAGGATGTGCTGCTGCACATGATCCTGCCTGCTTTTACGCTGGCATTTTATACACTGGCAATTATTTCGCGTATGACCCGTTCTTCCATGCTGGATACTCTGAACCAGGATTATATCCGTACAGCCCGGGCAAAGGGTATCGGTGAGGGGAAAGTAATACGCAGACATGCATTGCGTAATGCAATGCTGCCCGTTGTAACTGTTATTGGTCTGCAGTTTGGTTCCCTTCTGGGCGGAGCTGTGCTGACAGAAACCGTATATGGCTGGCCCGGTATTGGCAAATATCTGGTGGAATGTGCGCAGAAATCGGATTTCCCTGTAGTTCAGGCTTCAGTTCTGATGATTGCAACGATTTTCGTAATCCTGAATCTGGTCGTGGATATTATCTATGCGTTCCTGGATCCCCGGATTTCCTACGGAAGAAAGGATAACTGATATGGAAAATAATATGAAACAGACTTTGGAAAATGAAGAAAACATGAATCATGATGATATAAAGATAGAAAAACCGGAATCTCAGCTTCATATCATGTGGAGCGCTCTGAAACAGAATAAGATGGCTGTTGCCGGTATGGTTGTAATTATTATTCTGATCATTATTGCGTTTATCGGAGATCTGATTGCCCCTTATGATCCAACTGCCATTGATATGACTGCAGCGAAGCAGGGGCCTTCCCTGCAGCACTTTTTCGGAACTGATATCCAGGGACGTGATATTTTTTCCCGTGTTCTTTCCGGTACAAAATACTCTCTGCTGGTAGGTGTGGGTGCAGTTGCTTTTTCCCTGGCAATCGGTACGGTGCTGGGTGCAGTTGCCGGATATTTTGGCGGTATGCTGGATGCGTTTATTATGCGGTGTATGGATATTATGCTGTCCATTCCTTCCATTCTGCTGGCAATTACCCTGATGGCAGCTTTTGGCCAGGGACTTGACAAGGCAATCATTGCCATCGGTATTGTTTCTATTCCTGAATATGCACGTATTGTGCGCAGTTCTATTTTATCGGTAAAGGAAAATGATTACGTGGCAGCGGCCAGGGTAATCGGTAACAATGACAGCAGAATTATTTTCAGGCATATCCTGCCGAATGTTATTTCCTCAATTGTTGTACGTGCTACTCTGGGCATTTCTACAGCAATCCTGGATATTGCGGCACTGGGCTTTCTGGGTCTGGGTGTTAAGCCTCCCACGCCGGAATGGGGTACCATGCTGGGTGATGCAAGAACCTATATTCTGTCCATGCCTCACATGATTATCTTCCCCGGTATTGCAATCTCCATTACCGTGCTTGCATTTAATCTGTTCGGTGACGGTCTGCGCGACGCACTGGATCCGAAGGCGAGAAGCTAAAGGGGGAAAAATACATGTTATTAGAGGTTAATAATTTAAAAACACAGTTTAAAGTAAAGCGGGGAATCGTTAATGCAGTTAACGATGTGAGTTTTTCTGTAGATAAAGGTGAAATTCTGGCAATCGTCGGTGAATCCGGATCCGGCAAATCGGTTACTTCCCTGTCTGTTATGGGGCTGATCCGCAGGCCGGGCCGTGTGACAGATGGCTCCATTATTTTTGAGGGAGAGGATCTCAGTAAAAAAACCACAAAAGAGATGGACAGGATCCGGGGCAATAAGATTTCCATGATTTTTCAGGAGCCCATGACCTCTCTGAATCCCGTTTACCGGGTGGGAGATCAGATTGTTGAATCAATTCTGACTCATACGAAGATGAATAAAAAAGAAGCCAGACAGCACGCCATTGAGATGCTCAGACTGGTAGGTATCCCTTCTCCTGAACAGCGTATCAAAGATTATCCTCATCAGATGAGCGGCGGTATGCGACAGCGTATTATGATTGCCATGGCGCTGGCATGTGATCCGGAGCTGCTGATTGCGGATGAACCGACCACGGCTCTTGATGTAACCATTCAGGCTCAGATACTGGATCTGATCAAGCGGCTTCGTGACGAAATCGGCATGGCGGTAATGCTGATCACTCATGATCTGGGTGTTGTGGCGGAAACTGCAGATAAAGTAGTTGTTATGTACTGCGGACGTGTGGTGGAACAGGCAGATGTGAAAGAATTATTTACAGATCCGAGACATCCCTACACGCAGGGGCTTCTTGCTTCCATTCCCAGGCTTGAGGAGGATCAGGAGAGGCTTTATATGATCAGAGGCATGGTGCCTGACCCGACGGAACTGCCTCGGGGCTGCTCTTTTGCAGATCGCTGTGACCGGTGCGGCGGCAGATGCAGAGAAGCAATGCCTGCGCTGACCGAGCTGGAAGATGGCCGCAAAGTGCGCTGCTTTTTATACAGTGATGAAGTGGAGGTGGAAGAATAATGGCGGAAAAGACAGCAAATTCAAAAGAAGAAAAAGAAGTTTTACTGGAAGTCAAGGGTCTGACCAAATACTTTACCGTGGAAAAAAATCTGCTGGGAAAACCCACCTCTGTTCTGAAAGCAGTTGATAATGTTTCGTTTAAGATTTATAAAGGAGAATGTCTGGGCCTGGTGGGTGAGTCCGGATGCGGCAAATCCACCATCGGCAAGATGCTGGTAAACCTGTATAAACCTACC
This sequence comes from Lachnospiraceae bacterium, assembly GCA_034086685.1. GTDB lineage: Bacteria > Bacillota > Clostridia > Lachnospirales > Lachnospiraceae > TWA4. The sequence goes on along the minus strand of JAXDZY010000052.1, from coordinate 921 downwards.
TCCGGTCAGATTATTTTTGAAGGACAGGACCTGACTGCCATGAACAGCAGACAACGCCGTTCGTACTGCAAAGACATTCAGCTGATTTTTCAGGATCCCTATGCATCTCTGAATCCCCGTATGACCATCGGTGATATTATTGCAGAGCCTATTCTGATCAATAATCTGCTGCCCAGGGACCAGGTGGAGAAGCGGGTCAATTATCTTCTGAATTGTGTCGGACTTGCAAATCATCAGAGAAACCGTTATCCTCATGAATTTTCCGGTGGACAGAGACAGCGTGTGGGTATTGCCCGTGCTCTGGCGGTTAATCCCAAACTGATTATCTGTGACGAGCCTGTTTCTGCGCTGGATGTATCTATTCAGGCGCAGGTGCTGAATCTGCTGGATGATCTCAAGGATGAATTCGGTCTGACTTATCTGTTTATTGCCCATGGTCTCAATGTGGTAAAGCATATCAGTGACCGTGTGGGCGTGATGTATCTGGGTAAGATTATGGAACTGGCGGACAAGAATGAATTGTACAGTCATCCTGCAAATCCCTATACACAGGCGCTTCTTTCTGCAATTCCCACAACGGATGTAAATTCAAAGAAAGAGCGGATCATACTGACGGGAGATGTTCCTACACCCATCGATCCGGAGCCCGGCTGCAGGTTCTATCCCAGGTGTTTCCGCAGGTGCGATGAATGCCGGAGCTATGATTCAGAGCTGATTGATACCGGAAAAGGGCATCTGGTTGCGTGCCGTCTGCTGGAACATTAAGATGTTATCACAATAATCTGAATGAAAATCCTAATCCCCCAGCTATGCTGGGGAGAATGGAATAAGTGGATAACGTTGAAGATATGATAAAAAGCCTCCTGTGTTATAATGAGAATGGTGTCGCAAGCCAAACTCAGAATATAACACAGGAGGCGG
>JAXDZY010000042.1:0-100661 GCA_034086685.1 Lachnospiraceae bacterium | reverse complement strand
AGTCTACCAATCAGGTTCTTTTCGTTGTATAATGAGTTTGTCGTACAGGGTCACTTTCCTTTGTAATAGTTGTAGCAAGCTTATTATACATCAGAAAGTCCCTGTACGATATTTTTTATTCAAAAAGTTGTAAAGTGGTGAGTTTTTTCTTAAACATGATGTAATAACAGTTTAATTCAAAATCACTGCAGTGTCTTTTTTCTTCCGGAAGGCAATTCAGTAATGCCTCTTTGCATGAGTCATCCTGCAGTTCCTCCCGCAGTTCTGTCTGTATTCCGTTAATCTCCAGAAACCGCTCAATTTCTTTAATTGCTCTGTCCAGCTTTCTTTTTTCCACAAGAAAATCCATATTGTATCTTGATTCAGCTTCCCATTCGCTGAGCATTTCCGAATGATCGTCAATCCAGTCTGTGATAATCAGATTTGCACCGTGATTCATCACCATGGCAACCAGTTTTGTTATCTTATGAGTATTCGGAACCGTAATTCCGACACATTCCAGTGCACCCTTCAATACTTTCTCCACTGCCTGCTGCAGGTGATATGCCGCATTGTTTAAAATCATTTCGTCATTATACGGCCTCTCCCATATCAGCTGCGCAGTCTGAAAATCCATCCAGGCACTTCGAAATAAACGTACATCACACATCTTTATTACCGTTACCGAAAACTTATAAAAAATTATAAACTTATTATGTTTCATTCCTACTTCAACATGTATGCTTTTGATTGACCGAAATCATATCTACTCACAAGTTCCTGTACACTCCATAGGCGTAAATTCCTGACTAACGTATCAGTACATATCTGTATTAACTTGAAAGTGTTATGATACAGATGATTCTAAAGCCAGTTCTCCATATCTTTTCAGATTCAAAGCAGCCTGATAATCTCTATCCATTACATTTCCACATTCACATCTGTAAATACGGTCTGATAACTTCAAATCTTCCAATACTATAAAAGACGGTTTGGTTTTCACGATCTTATTAGTAGCCTGATGTAAATAATTCTGACGAATGTTTGTTAGTCTGTGATTTAATTTTAAAAGTTCTTTTTCACTTTTTATAATGTTACCTGTTTTACAGTAACCTGCTCCTTTCTTATTTTTCTCATATCTTCTTGATATAGAACGCTGTAACCTGCGTTTTCTTTTTTCTAACTTTTTAATTCTTTGAGTTTTGTTAATATTCTGATATTTGTGTTCATTGGAACATATTGCCAAATCTTTAATTCCCAAATCAATTCCAATACCTTCATTTTCAGCAGGTATACGACCATGCTCTGCAGGGCGGATCCAATTTAATTTCTGTTTGTTTTTCTTTTTGGAAACAGCAAATCCTTCCACCTTTACATGAGTATCTGTAAATTGGATTTTTGCATTGTCCTGATAGAATTTTGGTATGGAATGTTTCCTGCTTTTGAAACGTGGAAACTTTGTATATCCTTTAAAGAAATATCGATATGCTTCACAGGCATCTTTTATCGCCTGCTTTGTGACATTATTGGAAACATCAGTCAAAATCTCCTTATAATGTTTATACTTTATTCCATCAATATAAAAGTCAGAACTTATTTGTAGCTTTTTGTAACTTTATTCAAAAAGTCTTATTACCTCTCAAATAATATAAGCCCCGTCCTGTCAATTTCCTGATACAAACCGGAAGTCGGGGGCAGGTTGGTAATGATATCGATCTCGCAGTCCAGCTCGGGAAGCTCTTTCAGCTTTCTGTCTTTATTATATTTTTCAATATAAAGATCAATATCGCTGTTACTGCTGCACCGAAACTGCAGAGAACTCCCGTAAATAATCAGCCGGCGGACATTATCATCTTTCCGGATAGACTGAATCAGTTTTTCCACTCTGGTCTGCATAAGAGGATGAATCCTGTTTGCATTCTGAAATGTCACGCCCTCTTTAACAGGAAAATCCCACATCTTTTTGAAATCATTCATACCTTACCCCCATAAAGCAAATTCATTCGACATCTGCATTATTTACACGTATATTCATATTTATTGTATCACATTTTATCCCGGATTTCAAGATGTATAAAAACAATCACCAAATGAAAGGTTTATTTCAAAAAATGAAACATTGAAGAAAACATCCAATTTCCCCGGTAAGTTTTGATGCTTTGGTCAATAGAATTTTCATTTTTGTTTTCGTACAATATTTAAGATAAAAATGTACAAACAAACAGATACAAAGGAGATATTCAGATGGAAAAAGTAATAAATAGGAATCATTCATTTGAATTGAAACTGAATAATGGCATGAATATGCCCAGACTCGGTATGGGCACATGGTTTCTGGGGGAAAACAGAAAAGCACAGGCTGCTGAAACAGAGGCGCTGAGAGCCGGTATAGATGCCGGAATCCGTCTGATCGATACCGCGGAAATGTATGGAAGCGGAAAAGCAGAAAGACTGATCGGCAGAGCAATACAGGGATATGACAGAAGCCAATTATTTCTGGTATCAAAGGTTTATCCGTATAATGCAGGAAGAAAGCATATATTCCATAGTCTGGATCAGACACTGAAAAATCTTGGTACAGATTATCTGGATATGTATCTGCTTCACTGGAGAGGTGCAATTCCTCTGGAAGAAACGGTTTCCTGTATGGAACAGCTGGTCGGAGAAGGGAAAATCAGAAGCTGGGGAGTATCAAATTTTGATACGGAGGATATGGAAGAACTGTTTGAAATCCCGGCCGGGAAAAACTGCGCTGTGAATCAGGTACTGTATCATCTGGGGTCCCGTGGGGTAGAATATGATCTTCTTCCATGGCTTGAAGAACATCATGTGCCTCTTATGGCATATTGTCCGCTGGCACAGGCCGGAGATTTAAGACGGGGATTGCTGGAGCATTCTGCCGTAAGACAGGCTGCCCGTAATCATGGCGTAAGTGAAATGCAGATTCTTCTTGCATTTGTACTTCACCGGAAAAATGTGATTGCAATACCCAGAAGCGGCAAAAAAGAGCATGTCCTTCAGAATCAGGAAGTATGGAAAATCGTACTTTCAGAAGAAGAATATGCCGCGCTTGATGCAGCATTTCCAGCGCCCTGCCATAAGACTGCACTGGATATTGTCTGATACGCTGCACATGCTTTCAGGTACATGCTGTGGAAGGTGCAAAACGGGCGGCAGAAGCCATGATTCGTTATATGGATGAACAGAACTAATAACACGTTTTTACTAAAAAAGCCATGACACTAACCATATATCAGGGTTAATGCCATGGCTTCAATTAATTTTTTTGTTTTTCTTTCATTTGGAAAATCAGAATACAATCTGCAGAAGCAGCAATTCTACAATACCGACACCTGCCATGATAAGAGAAATGGCGGTTTTGCATCTTACCTGATCTTTCAGTTCTGTCAAACCGAACATGCCGTTGAATACCCAGAATCCGCTGTCGTTAAAGTAAGAGAAGGAAATTGCTCCTACACAGCAGGCCTGTGCCAGCAGCAGAGGATTCAGTCCCAGAGAGGCTGCAAGAGGAGCTGCCAGGGAGGCTGCGGTTGTTATTGCTACGGTTGCGGAACCAAGTGCAATTCTCATCAATGCCGCAATAATAAAGGGAATCAGGATAGCCGGGATGGGCCATGCAAGTACCAGTTCACCAAGGGCATCACCGATACCGCTGACTTTGATAACATTGCCCAGAGAACCGCCGGCACCTGTAATCAGCATGATAATACCGGTGTCTTTAATCGCCGCATTCATGACATCCAGTACGTCCTTCACCGGGTCTTTTGCAGCCAGTCCGTAGATGGCAAGCAAGGTACCGATGCCCAGTGCCACAATGGGAGAACCCAGCAGAGACATAATCTGGTATAAAGTACCTTCTTTGATTCCCACAAATCCCATGATTGTGTTGGTCAGAATTAGAACAAGCGGTACCACAATGGGAGCCATGGATGCCCACAGGGAAGGAAGCTGTTTCTCTCCAAGAACCTTATCCAGTTCTTCCATACTCTTTATATATTCTTCTTTAAACTCTTTTCTCTCAAAACCGCCGTTATCCAGAGGAATCTGATAAATCTTTTTGCCAATCCATTTACAGTAAAATACCGCCACAATCAGCATGGGAACGGAAATTGCCGCACCCAGCATGATCATCTGACCCACGTCAACACCCAGCATACTTGCTGCGGTTGTGGGACCGGGAGTGGGAGGTACCAGACAGTGAGTCAGCTGGAGGCCCGCTGCCATGGCCAGTGCCAGGCCGATCAGGGACTTTCCGGTTACTTTGGAGATAGCTTTACACAGAGGTGCAAAAATTACAACTGCAGAATCTGCAAATACAGGGATGGAAATAAACCAGCCGGTAATGCCAAGAGCCCATTCTTCTTTCCTCTTACCTACAGCTTTTATAAAAGAATATGCCAGTTTTTCAGCAGCTCCGGATTTTTCCAGAATACCGCCCATCATTACACCGAGGCCGATGATAATACCGGTACTCTTCAGAGTGTTTCCAAATCCTTCCTGTACTGCTGTGATAATACCTTTCTGTACAGTTCCGTCTGCCAGAGTAACATCTGCAGGGGACATGCCGCCGATGAGAGCGGTTACGATGGATGCAATCAGCAGTGCGATAAATGTATGTACCTTGGTTTTCATAACCAGGATGATCATCAGGATAATACCGATTGCCAGTCCCAATAACATTCTTGTTGATTCTGTCATCTTTTTTCTCCTTCTTTCAATTTTTTCTCATGTTTCTGTTCACTGTAATTTACCGTACCAGGCAGGGACGCTTGGGATCAAATTTCCAGCCGGGAATCAGATACTGCATACCGATGGCATCATCTCTTCCGCCCAGACAGTTATCCAGATACAGCTGATGAGCTTTTTTGATCTGTTCCATATCCACTTCGATACCGAGACCGGGTTTTTTGGGGATTTCAACCCAGCCATCTACAATCTGCAAAGGCTCTTTGGTAAGCCGTTCCAGACCCTCCTGCCAGATCCAGTGGGTATCAATAGCATTCAGTTTACCGGGTACTGCTGCTGCGGTATGAGTAAACATGGCCAGTGAAATGTCAAAATGATTATTGGAGTGAGACCCCCACATATAGCCGAAATCATTACACATCTGACCCACGCGCACAGAACCGTTCATGGTCCAGAAATGAGGATCTGCCAGAATAATGTCAACTGCCTGAGATTCCAGAGAGTGGCACATCTGTCTCCAGTCTGTTGCAATCATGTTGGTTGCTGTGGGAAGACCGGTTGCACGGCGGAACTCAGACATGATTTCACGACCGGAGTAAACACCTTCCGCACCACAGGGATCTTCGCAGTATGTAAGAATTCCGTGCATGTCTTTGCAAAGTTCAACAGCATCCTTTAACAGCCAGCCACCATTGGGGTCCAAAGTGATTCTTGCTTTTGGAAATGCCTCTTTCAGAGCCTTGATCGCTTTGATTTCTTCTTTTCCTTCCAGAACACCGCCTTTTAATTTGAAATCCTCAAAACCATATTTCTCATGGGTAGCTTTTGCAAATTCCACGATTGCTTCAGGTGTCAGGGCTTCTTCATGGCGGATGCGGTACCATGTACAATCGCTGTCCGGTTCGGATGCGTAGGGCAGATCCGTTTTATTTCTGTCACCCACATAGAACAGATAGCCAAGCATTCTTACTCTGTCGTGATGCTGACCGTCGCCCAGTAAGGCTGCTACGGGAACTTCCAGGTACTGACCCAGCAGGTCAAGGCAGGGAGCTTCAATTGCAGTAATTACATGCACACCGGTTCTTAAGTCAAATGTCTGTGCACCGCGTACATCTTCTTCGCCTTTGCTGTCAAGGAATTTCTTTACTTTTATCAATGTGTTTTTATATTCAGCAATGCTGGTACCTACCACCAGATCGATGCACTCCTCCAGTGCAGCTGTGATTTTCTTTCCTCCAGGTACTTCACCAACGCCGACATTACCTGTACTGTCTGTTAAAATAACCACATTTCTCGTAAAATAAGGCGCATGTGCTCCGCTCAGATTCAATTCCATGCAATCTCTGCCTGCCACAGGGTAAACTTCCATTTTTGTAATAACAGGTGTCATAATAAATCTCCTTTTAAAATTATAATTTTTACTTATGATATTCCAGGTGAAACCGGTCTCTTTTTCATTTCTGCAGAATAATTGTATCGATTTGGAAACTTTTTTCCGTGCTTTTTGCACTTTTTAGTTGCCTTATCTTTGTATTTTTATTATAATTGCATATAATAGAAAACGCAAATATCCAGTATTAATCATATCCATAATTTTTAATTATGTTTTAAACCGGAGGTTTACATATGGACGTCAAATACCTGAATTATATTCTGGAGATGGCAAACCAGAAAAGCATCACCAAAGCTGCCAATGCCCTGTTCGTATCCCAGCCTTCCCTGAGCCAGTACCTGTCCAGACTGGAAGCGGAACTTGAAACTCCTCTGTTTATCCGCACCAAAAACGAGCTGCTTCCAACGCCTGCCGGTGAGCTGTATATCGAAGCCGCCAGAAACGTCATTCATATCCAGAAACAGCTTTACCGGAATATTGCAACGCTCAGTCAGACCGGTCAGATCCGCGTGGGAATTTCTTCCCAGTGGGCTCTCGATGTGCTGACGGACATCCTTCCTGTATTTCAGGAGGCTTATCCCCACATCACAATAAAAATTTATCAGAATAAATATGATTCCATGGTGCATCTGCTGAACAGCGGAAAACTGGATCTTGCCGTCATGGCTGCCACAAACCTTGAGGAATTTCCTTATGAGCATGAACTGCTGAGAAAGGAAGAAATTCTTTTCGCTATCCCCCAAATGCACCATCTGGCCGGCAATTTCAAACCCGGCCAGGTAATCTCTCTTGAGGAAATCACCTCTGTTTTTCAAAACGAAAGCTTCGTACTTTCCGATGAAGGCTCCACATTGCGCACTGTCATAGACCAGATTTTCCACCGGTACCATTTTGCACCCCTAAGCTGCTGTGAGATTAACAGTAACTCGGTCATGCAAAGCCTTGTTTCCAGAAACATGGGAGTATCTTTCATTCCCATCTCCTATTCCCATAAAACCACCGGGATTGATTACTATCACATGGACCCTCCCGTTTTCCGCTACAACATCATCGCCCACCGGAAAAACAGCATATTTTCGGAAATTGATCATCATTTTATGAAACTGATCAAAGAGCATCCCATGTTTCGCAATACAGAAGATGAGCAGATGCTGTAAGGCAGAGAAGAAACGAAAATCATAAGAACGTGTGCCCGGCGGGCGCGCACACAAAAGCCGGACAGGTACTGGGTACATACCTGTCCGGCTTTCCTTTTCATGTTCCCCGGAGGATTTCAGTTTGATGCGGGAGATTCCGGAGAACTTTTTCTATAATGTTAAAATGGCAGTTTAAACATTCTATCGGATGCCTGTTTTCAGAATGCGGAACAGACGGTCCGCCGTATCTGCGTACAGTTCTTCTGCACGTCCCATGGCTTCTTCCACACTCATGGGTCCATTCACTGTAGACATGATGCTGCTGATTCCGTATTCATACAGATCCTGCGCGCCTTTTCCCATGCCTCCTACAATGGCAATGACGGGAACATTTTTGGCTTTGCATCTGAGGCCGACTCCGCTGGGCACCTTGCCGAACGCGGACTGCCAGTCCATGCGCCCTTCCCCGGTAATGACCAGGTCTGTCCCTTCCAGATGAGAATTAAAATCAATCAGATCCAGTACCGTTTCGATTCCTGATTTCAGATTTGCATGAAGGAATACTTTCAAAGCAGCTCCCAGACCGCCTGCTGCACCTGCTCCGGGAATCCGGTCTGCATCAATACCCAGCTGTCTGCGGATTACTTCTGCATAATTTTTCATCCCTGCTTCCAGCAGTTTCAGTTTTTCCTCATCGGCGCCTTTCTGCATACCGAACGTATAAGTGGCACCATGTTCACCGGTCAGAGGATTATTTACATCGCACATAACCGTAAAGGATGTTTCTGCGACAGCCGGATGAATTCCTCTCATGTCGATGAAAGCTACTTTTATCAGATCCTCCCCTGCACCGGAAAGCTCATTTCCTTCCTTATCCAGAAAACGAACGCCAAGTGCTGTCATGGCACCCATTCCGCCATCATTGGTAGCACTTCCGCCGATGGCAATGGAGATCTCCCGATACCCTTTATCCAGAGCATCACGAATCAGCTCACCTGTACCGATGGATGTGGTTTTCATGGGATTTCTTTTATCCGAAGGTACCATGGGAAGACCCGAGGCCGCCGCCATTTCAATAATAGCCGACCGGTCATTTACTTTTCCATAAGAAGCAGTTTCCATTTCCATGAGAGGGCCATGAACGTCAACTGTTTCCATACTTCCTTTTACTGCAGCAATCACTGCTTCCACAGTACCCTCGCCGCCATCCGCAATGGGAAGTCCCGCTGTTTCACAGCCGGGAAAATGCTTCTTCGCAGCCGCAGCCAGCATGTCCGTAATCTGCTGTGAAGTTAATGATCCTTTAAATGAATCCGAAGCAAATAAAAACTTCATAATGCCTGTCCTCCTGTGTTCCGGCTTCCGCCTTTTCAAGTCTATTATCCCTGAATCGGCGGTCACCGGCAATACTTTTTACAATCTTTTAAAGAAGACCTGCTTTTGTCATTTCCACACGCATTTTTTCCAGCGCAGGACCTTCGGTCAGTTTATTCGGTGTATAAGGAGCCCCCACATTCAGACCTCGAAGATTTGCCATATCTTTGGTTGCCACAGGGAAACTTGCACCATCCATGGACAGTCTGACAGGATTCAGTTTATACTGTGCTTCCAGGGAGCCTTCCATATCCCCTGCCGCAAATTTATTATAAATATCAACCACCAGCTCCGGCATAATGTTGGCAGTGGTGCATACGCCGCCCACTGCGCCGTGGCACATGGAAGCGTACAGCAGAGTATCCTTCCCGCCAAATACTTTAAAGCCTGTATCCCGGGTTCTTCTGATAAATTCTCCGGTCTGGGTGATGTCACCGCTGGTATCTTTCATGCCCACAATATTATCCACTTCTCCGGCCAGTTTTTCCACCAGATTTGCCGATAAAGTATATCCCACTCTGCCGGGATTATTATACAGAAGCATGGGAGTTTCCGGTACAGATTCCGCTATGGTTCTGAAATGGGTATACAGTTCATCCTCTGTGGGTTTCAGGAACATGGGCTGCAGTACGGAAATTCCAAATGCACCGTTTGCCACTGCCATTTTCGCCAGCCTGCAGCATTTTTTAGTGCTGATGGCACCGATTCCGAAATAAACCGGTACACGGCCTGCTGCCTGATCAACCATGATCTTCAGTGCACGTTCCATTTCCTCTTCTTCCAGCATGTAAAATTCACCATTGGAACCAAATGCCAGAATTCCGGATACACCGCCTTCGATCACGAAATCCACCTGTTTGCGCATCTTTGCTTCATTTACCATCTCATTTTCATCAATGGGAGTGAGAATCGGTACCACAATGCCTTTAATCAAATCTGTATTCATATTCTTTTCCTCTTGAAATTATGATTCAACAGTTGTGTTGGCAATCTTTTCGTAATACTTAACGATGCTGGAATGGTCTTCTTTTTCAAAACCATCAGCCTTTAAGCCCTGCATGATTTCCATCAACTGACCTGTTAAAGGCAGAGGTGAACTTACCGCATGGCCTGCGTTTAATGCATTGTTCAGGTCTTTGATATGCAGTTCGATTCTGAATCCGGGTTTGAAGTTTCTGTCCAGGATCATGGGCATCTTTGCATCCATAACTGTGGAACCGGCAAGACCGCCGCGGATTGCCTGATACACCAGCTGAGGATCTGCACCTGCTTTTTTCGCCAGAGTCATTGCTTCAGATACTGCTGCAATATTAACAGCCACAATGATCTGGTTTGCCAGCTTTGCAATGTTGCCTGCGCCCAGATCTCCAACATATACAACCGAGCCAGCCATAACCATCAGCATGTCATAGTATTTGTCAAATAATTCCTTTTTGCCGCCAACCATAACGGACAGGGTTCCGTCGATGGCTTTGGGTTCTCCGCCGGATACGGGAGCATCCAGCATTTCAATACCCATTTTGGCCAGTTCAGCGCCGATTGCCTTACTTTCAGTGGGGTCGATGGAACTCATGTCAATCAGTACAGTACCTTCCTTTGCACCTTCTGCTACACCGTTGGGTCCGAGTACGGCAGCTCTTACATGAGGTGAGTTGGGAACCATGGTAATCACAACTTCACACTGAGCAGCTACTTCCCTGCCGCTTGCTGCTGATGATGCACCGCAGGAAACCAGGTCATCGATTGCAGACTGGTTGAAATCATATACTACAACATCGTAGCCTGCCTTAACCAGATTCTTACTCATAGGGCGTCCCATAATTCCTAATCCAATAAATCCAACTTTCATTTTGTACCTTCCTTTCAGAATATGTTTTTATTTCAGAGTTCAATTGTTTTGTTGTGTCCTCATTATATTCTCAGACCCCTTTTTTTACTATTGACTTTATGTCCGAAAAAAAGAGAAAAACTTCAAAAAGGCGATAATATTTCATATTTTGAAATATTATCGCCTTTTTTATTTCATTACGATTCATGCGATGAAATACATGCTGCCTGAAAATCATTCATTTTTTCTGTTTATCCCTGCTTTTCTTCCTTCCCGCCGGTAATTCCGTATTTTTTCATACGCCGCCAGAGCGTAGTTGTGCTGATTCCAAGTTCCTGCGCTGCTTTCCCCCGATTCCCCCCATGTTTTTTCAAAATCTCAAGAAGTTTCTCCGCTTCCGGCTGCCGGTAGATCACCACCCGTTCCTCATCGTTCATCACCCGGCGTTCAGGATACAGTTCCTCCAGAAGCACGCTCACCGCCGCCTCATCCACATTTTTTCTGGAAGCTGTGAGAAACAAGCGCTCACAGAAAGCTTCCAGCTGAGTTACGCCGCCTTCCCATGTATACTCTTTCAGTTTCTGTATGGCTCCTTCCGTAATCACCAGATACCGGGAATAGCTTTCTTTAAAGTTTGCCAGATACTGCTTTACCAGATATTCAATATCTCTGGGGCGTTTTCGCAAAGGAGGTACCTGAAGAGACAGGGCGCTGATAGCATAATACAGATCCTCCCTGAATCTTCCTTCTCTTACCAGAATATCCAGATTCTGCGCTGCCGACGCAATCAGGCGCACATCATATCTCGGAGTCCGGTCCGTATCACTCAAAAGAAAACCGCTGCTGCTTATCATTTTAAAGATCTGATACTGGCACAGCATTCCCATTTTATCTATCTCACGGATAAAAATCGTACCGTATCCGGCAGTCCCCAGGATTCCGGTTCTGGCACTTTTTTCCCTGGCATCGGGATCACCAAACAGTACCTTCATCTGCTGTTCGCCGCTCAGATGGGCGCAGTTCACCGATACAAAGGGGGATTTTTTGCGCAGACTGTTATTGTGAATACTCTGGGCAAACAGACCTGTTTCCGCTTCATCTTCTCCGTAAATCAATACCGGAAAACGGGAAAGTGCATATTTTTTAGCAAGTTCAATTACCTGCCGCATGCCTTTATCTTTACTGTAAAACCGGTCAAAATCTCCTTTTGCTATATAACCGCTGAGATACATCTCCTGCACAGTCTGTGTTCTGGGATTCAGAATATTCTTCAGCTTGCGGCAGGAAACGATGGCTCCTGTAATGTTCTCCTCATATGTCAGAGGGGCGATCATAAGCATCACCGGGGTATCCTTTACCCTGGCAGAAGTCAGACAGGATTCCTCTCTGCCGGACAACACCCGGTCAATGTAATCATCTTCCAGCAGAAGAATCTCCTCCAGCAGCTTTCCTGTTACTTCCTCTGCATTTTTCTGCAGCAGTTCTTCCATCATACGGTTGATGATCAGAACCCGATGTTCTTTATCAATCTTGATTACCCCATTAAATGCCGTATCAAGAATCGTTTCCATCTGGGCATGGTATTCCCGCTCCACATCGGCGGTGTAGCTCATCTTTTCCGCAATTTTCAGAGCATTGCGGATAGAATCCTCTGTAGATACGGAAAATATGGAGGGTATGTTGTACTGGCTCACAATCCGCGCCGCCTTATCACCGCCGATAATGATATCCGCCCCTTCTTCGACCGCCTGCTTTACCTTCTGTTCCAGTTCCTCAATATTTTCTGCGCAATAGGAGCGGAAGCGCACCTGAAACAGCTCATCAATATAAGTAGTGTCAGCCACGGAATTTTTCAGAGTCACCATGGAAATATGAGGATCCGGTTTCTTAACAATGTCCTGCGCTTTCCGGATCATCAGTCCCACTTCCTGAGTCGTGATGACAATATCTACTACAGGAACCTTTGTATATTTTTTCAGAATCTCTGCCTGAAGTCCCCGGGCAACGATAATATGCGCTCCTGCATCAATAACCCTTCTGGCTTCCTCCACTGCTTCCTCTGTCTTGATGACCTTCATCTCCACAATATCCTTTTTCAGTTGCGGCTGCTCTTCCAGCACCTTCTGTGCCTGCAGAAGCATGGATTCTCTGGGAAGCAGCAACGCGATTTTAGCCATATGAAAACCTCCTTTTCCAGTCAGCGTTTTCTGCATACTTTACTTTTGTTATTTCGCTTTCTGTTTTCTGTCTTACCGGTTTCTACCTTCTCACCAGATTTTTCAGTTCCTTCCCCTGCTGAAAGCGAGCCATATTGTCAATGGCAATTTCCGCAATCAGATCCAGTGTTTTCTGAAGATGAAATCCTCCTGCCACATGAGGAGTAATCAGCACATCCTTTCTGCCCCACAGCGGACTGTCTGCAGGCAGCGGCTCCGGATCTGTCACATCAAGCCCTGCGCACCCCACAGTACCCTGCTCCAGTGCACAAAACAGCGCATTTTCATCCACCAGACTGCCCCGTCCCGCATTGATGAAAATACTGCCCGGCTTCATTTTCCCAAACTGTGCCTCTCCAAACAGGTGGTAATTTTCCTGTGAACCGGGAAGAATCACCGCCACAATATCCATCCGGGGCAAAAGCTCTTCCAGTTGATCAAGGGAGTATATTTCATCAACACAATCAGGCTTCTGACTGACATTTCTGCGGATTCCTGTTACATGACTGCCCAGAACCTTCATCTTCCTGCAGAAGGCCTGCCCGATATCCCCAAGACCCAGCACCAGTGTACGGGCACCTTCGATAGAAGTAACAGAGCCTGCATCCGCCCAGCTGCAGGCAATCATATTCTGTGCATAAGTGTGAAGATGTTTCTGGAGAGCCAGAACCATGGCAAGCATGTGTTCGGAAACCGCAGGACCATAAGCACCCGTGGCATTGGTCAGCAGAACCTTTTCTCCCGGAATTCCTTCCCCGACATAATTATCGTATCCCGCACTGTTTAACTGCAGCCACTCCAGCTTCTCTGCATTCCGAAGCAATTCAGGATTCACATTGCCCAGGATAACAGAAGTCTCTTTCAGATCTGTTTCTGTCACATCCTGACTTTTTTTATAAACAAATTCATACTCCGGTGCCGCCTGTTCCAGACGCAGACGCTGCGTTTCATTTACGGGAAATACTGTCAGTACTTTCTTATTATCCATAACTTCTGTCCTCCGTGTTCTGTTCGCTGTGAACATTTTCCTGTCAGGCTTCTGCCTGTTCAATAATTTCAATTGCTTTATTTTACAGCCGGTTGTGAACAATGTCATCAACTTTTTCAGAAAAAATATCTATTATTTGTCTATCCCATCCATGTACTTCCGCTTTATTTTATGTTAGGATGTAAGCGGTTACAATATTTTGTTTCCCGGCACAGGATACAGATGATATCCTGTGCTCTGATACAGAAAGGATTCTATTATGAAAGTTTTTGAAAAGAAAAATCTGTTCTGGTTCGTTTCAGCTGCGCTTGTGGTTATTGTTTTGATTTTTGCTTCTTTTTTCCTGAATCAGAAACCAATACGCAGCCAGTCCGTTTCTATTCAGAATGCCACGGCACTGACTTTAAAAGATGTGAAATTAACCATTAACAGTGAGTATGAAGCTGTTATTGCTGAAGTGGAGCCTTTTTCCACTGTTCCCGTAGAGATTTTCGCCAACAGCAGTACCCCGGATTCCGACGCCTCCGGTTCCTCTTTTTCCAAAGATTCAGCGATCCTCAGTATTGACGTCAGCTGTGACAGAGGAGACGGAGAACGTTTCGGTAATAATTTTTATGAGGCTTTTCCGGAGCAGATTATCCTGACAGCCGGTGAAGATGAGAACGGAAAGCTCGGTTTTTCCGTGAACAGCATGGATGATTAATACCTGACATCTCAATCCCTGCTGATCTGCTGCAATTTTCCAAAATAAAAACCCCTCGGGCAGAGGGGCTTTTTTGTTTTCATAAGTTCTATCACGTAATCGGCGCCGGATTGAAGATGCAAAGATCATTGTGAAGTTTATATTTTTCCGCAAAGGACTGTTTTCTGCCGCTGGCCACATCAATGATCTCATGGAACAGAACTGTTCCGATATCCTGTATTGTGGCATCTCCTGCCGCAATGGGACCTGCATTGACATCGATCAGATCCTGCCACAGATTCTTCATATCATTGCGGGAACATACTTTAATAACCGGTGCTGCCGCAAGACCATAGGGTGTTCCCCGCCCGGTCATGAATACCTGCAGTGTAATGCCGGATGCCAGCTGACAGGGACCGCAGACGATATCGCTGGCAGGTGTCGCAGCGTAGATGAGACCATGCTCCCGGGGGCGTTCCGCCGGTGACAGAACCTCAACAACCGGTGAAGAACCGGATTTGGCAATGGAACCCATGGCTTTTTCCACGATATTGGAAAGACCGCCTTTTTTATTGCCGGGAGTGGGATTTGCACTTCTGTCAACCTGCCCGTTATTCAGATAATTATCATACCACTTCATCTCAGCAGCAAGCTTTTTACCCACTTCTTCATTAATGCAGCGTTCGCCGATCAGATGTACTCCGTCGCGGACTTCGGTTACTTCAGAGAACATAACCGTCGCCCCTGTCTGAACCAGCATGTCTGCCGCATATCCGGCTGAAGGATTTGCTGTAACTCCTGAAAAAGCATCGGAACCGCCGCACTGCATGCCAATACACAGCTTTGACAGCGGCAGCGTCGTTCTTTTTCTTTCATTCAGACGGGCCAGCTTTTTATCGGCCATATCCATCATGGCATCGATCATGGCATCAAAACCGGGAAGCTCCTGCAGAACAATGACATTTTCTTTTGTATTGTATTCGGGATCCAGCAGCATATCCACTGTCAGCTTTTCACAGCCCAGAGCTACACACATGACTTCACCGCCGAAATTGGGATTGTAAACCAGATTTCGAAGAGCACGAATGGGAACCTTTGCCTCAGGGGCGTTGATGGCAACACCGCATCCGTAAGCATGATGAATCGGAACAATATCATCCACATTGGGATATTTGGGAAGCAGCTCCTGTTTCATCTTTTCAACAGCAACCTTCAATACACCGGATACACACTGTACTGTTGTATGAATGGCCAGAATATTCCGTGTGCCTGCGAAACCGCCATTGGGATTTTCGTAACCTTCAAAGGTTTTTACCGGTGCCTCGGGAAGATCCGTTTTAATATTTACCGCAAATACCATATCATCTACAGAAGGGGGGACCGGCAGACGAAGCATGTGTTCATTAATCCAGTCACCCTTCTTAATGGGATTAATGGCATATCCCAGTTCCACACCGTAACGGATAATGGGGCCGCCGGCGGGAATATCACAAAGTGCAATTTTATGTCCCTGGGGGATATCCTGATTTGTTATTACATCATCAAGTACAGCCGTTCCCGCAGGAATGGGATTAACCGTAATGGCAACATTATCATTTTCATGAATCTTGATATAGGTTTTTATGACAATTACCTCCTTTACAATTTCAACAACAGTTATCAGGCCCGATATAAATTCTGATGTCAAATCTTTCAAATTTTCTGTTTTTATTGTAGAATAAGTATACGGAAATTACAAATTAGTTATTTTTAGTCTGTTCAAAGAAGGATTTAGATTATGGATTTAAAACAGATAGAATATATACTGAAAATTGCAGAAGAAAAAAGTATCACCAGGGCAGCGGAAAAACTGTTTCTGACTCAGCCTGCTCTGAATCAGCAGCTTCTCCGGCTGGAAAAGGAACTTGGTACCCCTTTGTTCATCCGCGGGCGGAAACATCTGGAACTGACTCCTGCAGGAGAAATTTATATTAAAAATGCAAAAATCATGTTGGATCTGAAACGGGAAACCTACCGTGAAATCAGTGATATTGCCGGGGTGTTCAATCATTCTCTGAAAATCGGTCTTACTCCGGAAAGAGGACTGCACATTTTTTCAGCGGTATACCCTGCTTTTCATGAAAGATATCCTCACGTAATTCTTCAGCCTTTTGTAATGAATGTAAAAGAGCAGCAGGCTGAGATTGCTTCGGGAAATCTGGATTTCGGTCTGGTGACCCTGAGTGATGAAGACAAAGATCAGAATCATTACCGGCTTCTTGACCGGTCCGGGTTTGTTCTCGCCGCACCAAAGCAGTCAGGCAGTATGCAGGTATTGCAGGACCAGACCGGTGACGGCGGTCTTCTGTCTCCGGAAGCATTGACCCTGCTGAAAGAAGAACCCTTTGTTCTGATCTGGAAAGGCTCTACTCTGCGCCGCAGTATCGACAATATATTTGAGCAGGCCGGTTTTGTCCCCAGAATCCTTTTTGAAACAGAAAGCAATATAACCATTGTCCGTATGGTACAGGCCGGTATTTGTCATGCCATTCTCCCCGCATATTATGCAGTACCGGCAAAAAATGTAGTGTACAGCAGGCTGGATTCGCCTTTCACCTTTGATGTAGCAGCCTGCTGCCGGAAAAAGAAAAAACCGGATCAGGCCAGTGAATATTTTCTTTCTCTGGTGCAGGATTTTCTCAATCAGAACCCGGTTTATCAATCTTATGACAGATAATTTTTAACAGCTGGCGCAGACAAATATCCGGTATGCAGCTGGATGCAAAAAAGGCTGTTCCGCTACTGATAATGATTTATCAATAACAGAACAGCCTGTTGTTTTTATATCCTGTATATTCGACCACTGTCTATTCAGCAGAAGTCTCTTCTGCGTCATCTGCAGGAACATCATTATGAACCTGAGTAACTGTTACAACAACTGCTTCCGGATCGGTCTTCAGTTCAATATCCTTATCCTTCGCGATGTCAAGATCTTTAACTTTAATTGCATCGCCTGCATGCATATTGCTTACATCGATTTCAACCTTCTCAACCAGTGCTGCGGGAAGTGCTTTATAGGAAATTTCGGGCAGCAGCAGCTGAACAACACCGCCCTGAACCGTATTATGGTTCAGAAGAATAACCTCCGCTGCAGAATGAATCTTCTCGTTGCTTACCAGTGCCTGAAAACTGATTTCGTCGATTTCTCTCTTCATGGCATTGTACTGAATATCCCTCACCAGTACATCATACTGCTGTCCGTCGATGTCCAGCATAATCTGTCCGCCTTTGGTGGTTGTCTTCAATAAGGTATCCAGATTCTTTTTCTGGATTTTCACAGGGATTGATTCTTTCATGTCTCTGCCAAATACATTGCCGGTAACAAATCCTTCTCTTCTTAATTTCTTTGCCTTGATGTCCAGACTTCTTTTTTCAGCTTTTAAAGTATTCATTTATCTTTTCCTCCAAAAATCTGACAAAAACTTAATCTGCTCGACAGCCTTCAACTTTTCAACTCTGAATCTCAAAGAGGTTTATCAAGTAGGTTCTTTTTTGTTACAGCTGTATTATAACACTCATTCATCAAACCGATTAACCAAAAAAAAATTTATTTTTCTTATTTTGTATACATATTGCACAATCAAAGGTCCAGGAGATTTTATTCACAACAAAATCCCGTGGACCTTTCTGATCTGTCAGTTTCTGCCTAATCTTCCCGGAAAACGATTTCTCCGGTCTTTTCGTTCATACTTTCCACAATCGCCAGTGATTCCAGACGTACCCCTTTTGAGCGGATGGCATCGCCGCCCCGCTGGAAACCTTTTTCAATGACAATTCCTGCACCCACCAGTTTGGCACCGGATTCATTAACCAGATCGATCAGTCCTTCCAGTGCCTTTCCGTTGGCCAGGAAATCATCAATAAGAAGCACCTTGTCATCAGGCCCCAGAAATTCCTTTGATACAATGATATCGTAAACTCTTCCATGGGTAAATGACTCCACCTTACTGGTATATACTTCACCTGCAATATTCTTTGTCTTGTTTTTCTTTGCAAATACAACAGGACATCCGAATGACTGAGCCACAATACAGGCAATACCGATACCGCTGGCTTCGATGGTCAGAATTTTATTGATCTCGCAGTCGCTGAAACGTCTTTTCAGTTCTTTACCGATTTCCGTAAATAATTCCACATCCATCTGGTGATTCAGAAAACGGTCAACCTTTAATACATCACCGCTTTTAATCACACCGTCTTTTCTGATTCTGTCTTTTAAAATCTGCATTTCCAGATCCTCCCCTGTATACAGCAGCATCGCGTATCACTGCTGCCCTGTTTTTCGATATGTTGAATGTATCAGTTATACTACATCTTTTTCATGTAATCAAGAATAATATCCATGGATTCCGGGCTGTCTGCATCCATCAGTTCTTCTTTTCTCCCCGCCCGGCAAAAATGACAGTCCTGCGGATATTTTTTTACAACTTTTCTGCCGCCCGTATCCCCTTCCAGAGCCAGCAGATCAGGCAGATACTTTCTGTGAAACATCACCGGATTGCCCGGCTGATCCTGCCAGCACATACTTCCGATGCCTTTACCTGTCTCCACTGTTTCCCTGATCAGTTTTACAATGGAATCCGGCTGCAGACATGGCTGATCCGAGGCAATAAACATATAATAATCCGATTCATCCCCGGCTGCCCGGAGTCCGTTTTTAATGGTAAAGGATGCTCCACGGGCACTTTCGGGACTGGAAACCGCGTTCCAGCCTTTCTCTTCTGCCGACCTGAGAATTTCATCAAACCGGCTCACCACAAATACGCGGAAAACAATCTGCCCGGATAAAAAAGTGTCAAAACCAATGGGATTTACTGACACTTTTTCTATTGCCTGCTCTGCCCGGTCCATCACATATGTGAACATAGGCCGTCCCTTTATCCGATGCAGCAGTTTATTACTTCCGAAACGGCGGCTGTTGCCAGCCGCCATTATAATAAAATCAATCTTAATCATATCAGTCCTTTGACTGTTCTTTCTCCCGAAGTGCCACGAGAATCTTCTCCGGTGTAATGGGAAGCTCATGGAAGTAACATCCTGTCACACCGGCAATGGCATTATTCAATGCCGGCGAAGGGGTATTGATTACAATCTCACCAATGGACTTTGCACCGAAAGGTCCTCTGTCCTCATAGCTGCTTTCAAATTCCACCTGAATATTATGAATATCCTGTCTCGAGGGAATCTTGTACTGCATAAAGGAATTGTTGTACAAACGTCCGCCGGTGCTGTACTGGATATCCTCATACAACGCCATTCCGATTCCCTGACCGATTCCTCCTTCCACCTGAACTCTTGCCAGATTTCGGTTGATGGGAGTACCGCAGTCCACCACTGCCGCATAATTGAGAATCTCCACAGAACCGGTCTCCTTATCCACTTCAATCTCCACAATACCGGTCATAAAAGGAGGCGGTGATGTGGGAGAACAGTTGCTGACAGTTGCTTCTATGGTATGATGAGGCATGGCCATGGATTTTGCCGCGATTTCCGCCAGAGATATCTCTTTGCCGCTCACAGGGCTGTAAACCCGGTCTCCTTCATACAAGAGAGCCTCCTTTTCCGCTATATCGGTAATCCCCATCCAGACTGCCGCATTTGCCAGGATGTTGTCCACAACCTGCATGGCCGCCTTTTCCACTGCCTTTCCTGTTACAAAGGTAGTACTGGAAGCGTAGGAACCTGCGTCATAAGGAGAGGCATCCGTATCTGCAGCCAGCACCATGATATGGTCGTAAGGACACTGAAGCACCTCTGCTGCAATCTGCGCAAGAATCGTATCGCACCCGGTACCCATATCCGCAGAACCGATCATCAATGTAAATAATCCATCATCATTCAGCTTGATGGTTGCCGAGCCTACATCCACGTTGGAAATACAGGAGCCCTGCATAGCCATGGCAACTCCGAGGCTGCGTACTTTTCCGTTGCCCATATCCTTCACCCGTTCTCTGGAATCCCAGCCGATCATGGCTTTAGCCTTTGCCATACAGCGGTCAAGGGCACAGCTGTCATTAGGTTCTCCATAATAAGCAGGCATATTGCTTCCTTCCAGAAGCATATTTTTCTCACGAATTTCCGTAGGATCCATGCCCAGTTTATCCGCCAGTTCGGAAACAAGCGATTCCAGAGCAAAAACGCCCTGAGTTGCCCCATATCCCCGATATGCTCCGGCAGACATGACGTTGGTATAAACCACATCATAGCGGAAACGGAAAGCCTCTGCATTTCTTCCGTAAAGAGGAATGGATTTATGACCGCTCAGACCCACGGTTGTAGGACCATGTTCCCCATAAGCACCCGTATTGGACAGAGTGTACATATCAATGGCGCGAATGGTTCCATCTGAGGAAGCACCGATCTTAACGGTAACCTCCATCTCATGGCGGGGTGAAGATGCCGTCTGTGATTCTTTTCTGCTGAAAATCATCATGGACGGTCTGCCTGTCTTCCACGTGACAAATGCCGGGAATACTTCTGCCACCACGCTCTGTTTTGCACCGAAACCGCCGCCGATACGCGGCTTTGTCACACGGATTTTTGACTTGGGAATTCCCAGCGCATTGGAAATGATCCTGCGTACGTGAAATACGATCTGAGTGGAACTGACCACATTCAGTCTTCCGTAAGCATCCATGGTACAATAAGTGCGGAATGTCTCCATCATGGCCTGCTGATTGGCCTTCGTGTGATAGGTTCCTTCCACCACCACATCACAATCCTCCATGACTGCGTCCACATCCCCGTCGCCGCATTCGTCACAGGCACACAGATTCCGCTTGTTGTCCGCACCCACAGGACAGAGGGATTTCCACGAATCTTCAGGATGCACCAGGATAGGATTATCCTTTGCCTTGCGGAAATCCAGAACCGGTTCTTCTACTTTATAGGAAACCTTGATCATCTTTAAGGCTTTATCCACACATTTTTCACTGGTTCCGGCCACAATCGCCACAGGATCGCCCACATAGCGGACCCGGCGGTCCAGGATCAGACGGTCATAGGGACTGGGCTCCGGATAAGTCTGCCCCGCCATGGTAAAACGATGCTGAGGTACATCCTCCCATGTATAAATCGCCTCAATACCGGGCACCAGCTTTGCCTTATCAGTCTTAATGCCCTCAATCACTGCCGATGCATGAGGGCTTCGAAGTACCTTGACAATCAGGCAATCCTTCGGAGCCTGATCCGCCAGATAAACCGGCTTGCCGGTCACCAGTGCCATGGAGTCCAGCTTGGGAAGTTTTTTATTGACATATTTCAGCTCTTCCGTTGATTTCATCATGATCTGCCAGCCTCCTTTCCCTCCCTGCGCTGAGCAAGAAAAGCTTTCAGCGCACGTGTCTGCCCTTCATATCCGGTACAGCGGCAGAGATTTCCCGCCAGATATTCCCTGATCTGCTCCTCAGTGGGATCTTCATACTCCCTGAACATGGAAAGTGCATTCATAATAAAACCCGGATTGCAGAAACCGCACTGATCGGCTCCCTGATTTGCAATAAATGCTCCGAATTCTGCTGCTTCTTCCTGCAGCCCCTCCAATGTCTCGATTTCTGCACCGTCAGCCCTTGCGGTCAGAACCGCGCAGGAAAGAACCGGCTTTCCGTTCATAATTACCGTACACAAACCGCAGTTGGTGGTTTCACATCCACACTTTACACTGTAGCAGCCATGATTTCTTAAAAATGTATATAAAGTCAGATCCGCATCCACATCTTCCTTAATTGCTTTTCCGTTTAAAGTCAGCTGTACTAACATGATGCTCCTCCTTCCAGTGCAAGACAGGCCCTTTTTACCAGTACTTCCGCAATCATGCCGCGGTACTGCGCCGAAGCGCGCATATTGGAACCGAAGGTCACTGCAGAAGCCGCATATTCACCGAATCTCTTTGCAGAATCCTCTGAAATGCCATCTGCAAGGATTCCCTGCTCATCTTCCACAACTACAGCTCTCTGAGGTCTGGCACCAATCACCGCACGCACAGGGCGGCCTTCAACGGAAGACACCGCGCAGGTCAGTACCGGAAAATCGGTCTGCGTATTGCGCTGCGACTGGTAAGCCACACGGCAGGTTTCTTTTTTCACAATCACTCTGATCAGGATATCATTATCCTTTTTCATGGAGACAAACTCCTCAAGCGGCACAATACCTCCCTTATACAGTTCCACACATACATCCAGTGCCAGGAAAAGAGTCAGCACATCGGAAAATCCATATCTTCCGAAAATACTTCCTCCCACAGTTGCCATATTCCGGAACTGTACGCCCACAATATGGCGCATACTTTCCCGCATGGCTCCCCGCGTCAGCTTCCCAAGCCCCTGGTGAAGCTCCAGATCTCTCAGTGTTGTCATACAGCCAATCCGAAACTCTTCCTCTGTTTCCTCTATCTTATCAAGCCCCAGACCGGAAAGATCAATCACTGTCTGAATCTTTCTGCGGCTCAGACGCATCCACATCATACCGCCCATAATCCGGGCACTTCTCTTCTGATTCAGCTGCCAGGCCTGCTCCAGGCTCTCTGCCTTCACATAATTCTGAATGGTAATCACGCTTTCTCCTCCATATTATCATCAGACATATTCTTTCAGAAAACTGCGAAAAAACAGTTTTTCGCAGTTACAAAAAGTATAACTTACAAAAATCATTTTGTATATGGGAATTTCAGAAAAAACAGATACAAAAACCGGAAAAACCATGACGCGCAAACCACCGGAGCCTGGGCTGCATCAGAAGCAGCCCAGGCTCCGGAAAGCTCCGTACCATGGTCTTTTATCATTTTAATCCTGCTGTTCACTTTCCCATTTCAGGAATTCATCATAATCAACAGACAGCATCCGGCAGGCCTCCTGTTCATTATGGGCAACCCGATTCTCTATAAGCCGGCGTACACTCTCGCAGCAGCTTTCGCGCCTGCCTTCCCGCCTGCCTTCCTGCATTCCTTCCCGCCTGCCTTCCCGCCTGCCTTCCTGAAGTCCTTCCTGCCTTGCCTGACGTTTCACTTCTTCTTTAATTTTGCTGATATAATCCTCCACTACACTGCTCATATACATTATCCCCTCTTCCGTCGTTTTAAACAGTCTTGCCCTGTCCGATAACCGTGGAAATCTGCTATGATATCCTGTACTGTCTTTAAAGAAACTCATCAACTCTGCTATATCAGAGCCATCATTAACTTTTGTGTTAACATAAATTTCATGAAATCCGTTATCAACAAATGTTCCCGTTTCTTCCAGACATCTTTTTACATGGTACACCGTCCTTTTTTCTTTGAACAGGTCAAATTTTGAAATGAAAATAATTGTTACATCCGGCACGTTTATATAATCCGCTCCAACTTCCGTAACTGCAGATGTAAGCAGTGAGCCATTATAACGCACCCGCCTCTGATGATCATCTGTATCCGCTTTCTGCACTTCCACATTGTAATACCTACCCTGAGTATCTCTGCACCGGGCATCGAGAATCACTGATTTTCCCTGAAGATTCTTCAGAGAATCCTGTGGATGATGTTCTATTACTTCAATCCCATCATCCTCCAGGATAATTCTAAGTATCTCCTGACATACTTCAACATCCTCCACCATCTTGTGAAAAAAAATGTCATCTATGACATTAAGTTTAGAAACCAGATTCCTGTTTTTTTCGTTTATAAGTTTCTCCGTCAATAATACCTCTCCTTTCCCCTGCATTCATTCAGCAAAATTCATCAAACCATTTTCCATCATCCTGTCTGAATAAAAAGAGAGATATTGATTGTAATCCCTCTTTGTTCAGAGGGATTCTGCATATATCATGCCACAATACTATTTTTTAACATGTAAATCTGTGGGAATTGCTGTTTCACGACTGCCAATCATATTGTAAATGGATTATATTGTTTCTATAGAAACTATTATAGTACTTTAAATTGCTCATGTCAAGTATTCATCTATTATATTTTACACCAGATTGGCTGCACCGATCATACCGGCACGGTTGCCCAGCTCTGCTGTTCTGATCTCGGGAAGTTCTCCATAAGCACCGCCAAAGCAGCCGGTTTTCACCATCTCACGGATGGGAGCCAGAAGAACCTCTCCCTGGCCGGGAACACCCACACCGGCACCGATACACTGATTCATGGGGATTTTTTCCCTGTCAAGCAGTCCAACTACAGCTTCACCGATCCGCCTGATCACTGCTTCGGCTCCTGTCCCCGCTTCCGTAGGAATCACGACAACTTGAATTCTATACCTTATTTACTTAAATTATTGAATTTCTGTTTTCAAACCTGGTTTACAATTGTTTCAGATACTCCTCTACATTCAGATATATCACATTCTCAGTGGTCTCTCCTGACACATTTTTCAGCTCAGCTGCAGCTCCTCTGTAAATTACATACTTTCCTTTAATCGGACCATATCGGAATTCCGTGTCCCTGCATTTCTTCTCATCCAGCAGATGCCTGCACTGCTGCGGTACAATTTCCATGCTGTGCTTAATCTCATAGATCTCACAGTTTCCTTCTTCCGGATCAAAAACAACCATGTCATATTCACCAACCGCAAACTGTAATCTGAATACTTCGCAGCGTTTTCTTGATAATTTCGTTTCCAGAAGAACAATATCTTCCATCATTCTTCCTTTGATTTCATCCATGATCCGTTCCGTTACACGTTTTCTCTCAGCCAGAGACATATCTCTGAATTTTTCGTCCTGCATAAGGGATTTGATCAATGCTTCTGCCGGGGAATACCGTATACCGGGCTGTGAAAATGCCGTTCTTGTTTCCCTGCGGTTATAATCAGACATCCATCTGGTTTCGATTTCTACTGTAAGGTCCAGAAGATCCAGATATTCTTTTATCTCAAAACGATGTACATCCAGTATTTCCACAGACTGTTCTTCCTTATCCCGGATTTCCAGCAGAGATTTCAGCGTTTCATTTACTTTTGCAATATCAATCCGGTCCAGAATATCGGTCGGTTTCTCACGATCTTTTCTAAGGTTCTTCGCAGATATCCCCAAATCATTTGATTTGAAATTTCCGGTTAAAACCTCAATTGTAAATCGATGATTCATGTCTTCAACAATACGATTAATTGCATTTGTCAATTCATTCTTCTCATACAACTCCCGCAGGGAACGAAAATGGCCTTCATACTGATAGTTTTTCAACGAATGCTGGATATTACGGGCAATCGCACTGTACACATATTCATCCGTGCTTTTCCTGGTAGCAAAAATTACATCATTACTATAATGTCTGCCGCCCATGCTCATCGTACCGCCATAACGGATATAATCATCAATACCAGCTGCACCCAGGACATTTTCAAACTCACGGTATGGAATGAAAGTTGTATGAGACATGATACACCGGTCATACAATTCCTCATCCTCCGAAAACATAAATCCAAGAGAATCCGTACCTGACAGAACAATTTTCATTCCGCTGGCTGCGAATACGTCAAAGAACAAAGCTGCACCTTCAATAAAATCACCAAGAAGCGTTACCTCGTCAATAAACACATAACACATAACGATAACCATTTGACTCGAGATATTTTAAATCCTGATTCACATCATCAAGACTTCTGCTGTCCTGTATCTGAATAAACACCGTTTTGCTTCTCATCTCAGCATCCATATCAAGAATCAATTGACGGATCAAAGTCGTTTTTCCTGTTCTTCTTAAGCCATACAAAATATATACTCTATCATGAATGTCTCCATAAACGTAATCATACAGCTGTTTATAACATTCACGCTTTCTCCATCCGGCAACCGGCTGTACAAAACAATCCAGTTCATCTTCTCTGGCCCTTCTGGAACGTTGCTTTCCATTTTCTCTCCACTGATAATAAGCATATTCTTTTCCATTTATTTTCTTGTAAGTGATACCGCCGGATGGCAATGTTTCAGTCGAGGACATTTTTTTATTGTTCACATATCAGATGCCATTTTTCCGGCAGTTCCTCACTCGCAGTCAAACACCATCTTCTCTGCCAGCCGCCGTATTACATTTTCACAGCGTTCGATATCTGCGCATTCCACATATTCATTGGGCTTATGGGCCATTTCCAGATCTCCGGGCCCGTAGGACATGCAGCTGTGGTTGCCAAGGATCCCCGAGATAACCGCTGTATCCGTGTAACCGGGAAAGGTGCTGATGACCGTTTCCTGTCCCGTTACTTCATCTGCTGCTTCTTTCAGCCGGGCAAGCAGCAGGGAATCCGGGTCTTTTTCCACGGTCGGGCGGCTTCCCGTAACCACATAGCTGCCCCGGCAGCCGGGAACCTGAAGGCAGGCATGATCAAGGGCTGTCTGCACCAGTTCTTCTGCTTTTTCCTGATTCATGGGCGGCACCAGACGCATATCGATCCATACTCTGGCACGATCCGGTACCACATAGGGCCGGTATCCTCCCTCGATCTGTCCGAATGTTACCGTGGAAATACCCAGATCCTCATGGGAGGGGCAGGCAAGAATCCCTCTGCGTATTTCGCAGATTGCCTCGGAAATACAGGCAACGGCATCGGCCCCCTTCCAGGGAGTCCCCGCATGAGCCGTAATCCCCTCCACCGTAATCTCAAACCAGGTTCTTCCTTTATGAGCCACCTGGATCTGCCCACCGGTGGGCTCCATATCCAGTATCCAGTCCTTCTCCGTCACCCAGCCGGAGCGGATTGCTGCCTCCGACCCCCGCATGAAATCCTCTTCGTCCACCGTACCGATAAACACCAGCGGATACTGAAGCCGTCTTCTCAAAGACGCCATGCGTGCAAATACTGTCATGGCACAGGCCAGCCCCGATTTCATATCGCAGGCTCCCCGCCCGTAAATCTTTCCATCCTTCATCACAGCACCAAAAGGGGGATATTCCCCCAGCCATCCATCGCCTGCGACTACCGTATCCATATGACAGATAAACACCAGCGCAGGACCTTCACAGATTCCCGGAATCCGCGCCATCACATTGAATCTCCCGGGAAGCACCTCCTCCCGAACTGTCTCAATTCCCCGGTAAGCGAACCAGTCACAGACAAATCCGGCAATCTCTCCTTCAAAAACCCCCGGATCCGTACTCTCAATCCCCACCAGTACCCTGGTTAAATTCACCGCGTCACAAACCTCCAGAGTCCTCTCACGCTCCAAAACAAACTTACTAGCAATATTATCCATCGCTTCATCCTCCTCATTTAATATAAACTTCTGCACACACCCATCAAATCAATACGCCCCCTCCCCCCATCCATCAGCCGCCGGGACATTGCCAACGCGACGGGGATTCCTCCGCCCGAAACAACAGAGGGCCGGGAACTTCACAACTCCTTACGCGGACATTTCCAGTCCGCGTAAGGAGTTCGTGAAGTCCCCGGCCCGTAGTGTGGACAAAATCCCCATCGCCGGCAGCCCCCCGGCTGATGAGATACTATTTACTTAAATATTCATGAATACTTTTTGCCCCTGTTTTTCCCGCTTCCATGGCCAGAATTACAGTTGCTGCACCGGTTACGGCATCACCGCCGGCAAATACGCCTTTGCGGCTGGTCTGACCGTTTTCATCTGCTGTGATACATTTCCGTTTGTTGATTTCAAGACCTTTTGTGGTACTGGAAATCAGCGGGTTGGGAGATGTGCCCAGAGACATGATGACAGTATCCGCTTCAATTTCAAAATCAGAACCGGGAATTTCTACCGGGCGTCTTCTGCCGGAAGCATCAGGCTCTCCCAGTTCCATTTTGCGGACAACCACTCCTTTAACCCAGCCTTTATCATCCGTGAGAATCTCCACCGGATTGGTCAGCAGGTCAAATATGATACCTTCTTCTTTTGCATGATGAACTTCCTCCACACGGGCAGGCAGTTCCGCCTCGCTTCTGCGGTATACAATATGTGTTTCAGCACCCAGACGGAGCGCGGTTCTTGCAGCATCCATGGCCACATTGCCGCCGCCTACCACAACAACCTTCTTTCCTCTGGAAATCGGTGTATCGTAATCATCACGGAAGGCTTTCATCAGATTGTTTCTGGTCAGGAATTCATTAGCGGAAAATACACCGTTGGCATTCTCGCCGGGGATTCCCATGAATTTGGGAAGACCTGCACCGGAACCGATGAATACCGCCTGAAATCCTTCCTCATCCATCAGTTCATCAATTGTAACGGATTTACCGATAATTACATTTGTTTCAATTTTTACGCCAAGTTTGCGCACATTTTCTATTTCCGTTTTCACAACGGTCTGTTTGGGAAGACGGAATTCAGGAATACCGTATGTCAGTACACCGCCGGGTTCATGAAGAGCTTCGAAGATAGTAACCTCATAACCCATCTTGGCCAGATCGCCTGCACAGGTAAGTCCCGCAGGACCTGCACCGATGACCGCCACCTTTTTACCATTGGTTGTCTCCGGCGCTGCAGGAACAAATCCGTTTTCTCTGGACCAGTCCGCAACAAAACGTTCCAGCTTGCCGATGGAAATGGGTTCACCTTTTTTACCGCGGATACATTTTCCTTCGCACTGGCTCTCCTGAGGGCAGACACGGCCGCAGACTGCAGGAAGTGCGGAAGACTGTGCGATGATTTTTGCAGCTTCTTCAAAATTGCCTTTTTCCACTTCACCGATGAAAGCAGGGATGTTGATGGAAACCGGGCATCCCGTCATGCACTGTGCATTTTTCTTACATTTGATGCAGCGGGCTGCTTCTTCCATGGCTTCCTCCTGATTGTAACCCAGGCATACTTCCTCAAAGTTTGTTGCTCTTACTTTGGGATCCTGTTCTCTGACAGGTACTTTCTTTAAAACATCTTTAGCCATTATTTGTCACCTCCGCAATGTCCGCATCCGCCATGATGAGTTGCGCCTTCCTGAGCCTTCAGCATGGCACGTCCTTCTTCTGTTTTGTACATCTGCTGACGTTTCATGGCTTCATCAAAGTTTACCAGATGTCCGTCAAATTCAGGTCCGTCCACGCAGGCAAATTTTACCTGGTCTCCGACTGTCAGACGGCAGGCGCCGCACATGCCCGTGCCATCCACCATAATAGGATTCATACTGACAATAGTGGGGATTCCCAGCTGCTTTGTCAAAAGACAGGTAAATTTCATCATGATCATGGGGCCGATGGCAACACAGACGTCGTAATGATTTTTCTGTTCTTTTACCAGATCCTCCACAACAGCCGTAACCATGCCGTGGGCGCCATAGGAACCGTCATCTGTGGTAATATACAGATTGCCGGCAACCTGACGCATCTCTTCTTCCAGAATCAGCATATCCTTTGTTTTGGAACCTACTACCACATCCACATCAATGCCATGTTCTTTCATCCACTTAACCTGAGGGTATACGGGTGCCGCACCGACACCCCCTGCTACAAACAGGTATTTCTTTTTAGCCACCTCCTGCAGATCCCCGGAAACGAATTCGGACGGATTGCCCAGAGGCCCAACGAAATCCTGGAACGCATCTCCTGCCTGAAGGGCAGCCATTTTTAAAGTAGAGGCTCCAACAATCTGGAAAACAATAGTAACAGTGCCTTTTTCCCTGTTATAATCACAGATGGTCAGCGGGATCCGTTCGCCCACTTCATCCATTTTCACAATTACAAATTCTCCTGGCTGGCAGGAACGTGCTACTCTGGGAGCTTCCACTTCCATGAGATAGATCTTTTCCGCCAGACATTCTGCTTTTAATATTCTGTACATGTCAGCCTCCTAAATTATCTGCAATCCTCATAAGTACCCCTGGAAATATACTGCCCGAGACCGGTTTGTATCACCTGATGATGATCCACCGCCAGTTCTCCGCGCAGATAGACCTGTTCGATACGGCCGGTTACCTTCTTTCCTTCAAAAGGCGCATAATCCACATTGGTAATCTGGTCATTTACCGTAATCACATCCGATACAGCCGGATCAATCACCACGATATCCGCATCACTGCCGGGAGCCAGCACTCCTTTTCGGGGATACAGACCGTAAAGCTTCGCCGGATTCTCTGCCAGAAGTCTGCACATCTGTGCTTCGTCGATACGGCCTGCGGCAACGCCCTCCGAATACATGAGAATTCCTCTTGTCTCCACTCCGGGCATACCTCCGGGAATCTTTGTAAAATCATCCCTTCCCAGTTCTTTCTGTTTCAGCGTAAAACTGCAGTGATCTGTGGAAACAGTCTGGATTTCTCCGTCTTTCAATGCCTGCCACAGTCTGTTCTCATCCGATGGTTTTCTGAGAGGCGGAGCGCATACATAACGTGCTCCCTCAAATCCCTCCAGATAATACAGGCTGTCATCCATCAGCAGATACTGGGGACAGGTTTCCGCATAGACCTCCTGACCTCTTTCCCTGGCTTCTTCTATGACCTTCAGTCCTTCCTCACAGGTAAGATGCACAACCACAACAGGTGCTCCCGCAATCTCTGCCAGACGAAGAAGACGGTTGATGGCCTCCGCTTCTGCAGCAGCAGGTCTGGTTGCCGGATGACCGGCCACACCTGTTTCACCTTTTATTCTGGCTTCCTCCTGCAAAGCGGCAATCATACCGCTGTTTTCACAGTGCACACCGGTAATTCCCCGGACTTCCTTCAGCCGCTTAAGAACCTGAAAAATGGTTTTATCATCCACCTGCGTATCATAGGTCATATATAATTTAAAAGAAGTTACGCCGGCAGCGACCATATCATCAATCTCTCTGCTCAGGTCTTCATTCCATTCGGTAATCGACATATGGAATCCGTAATCACATGAAGATCTTCCATCTGCCTTTTTATGCCAGTTGGCCAGACCCTCTTTCATGGTTTCCCCCGGATACTGGGTTCCGAAGTCAATTACAGTCGTAGTACCGCCGCGGATTGCTGCTTTGGTACCGGTTTCGAAATCATCTGCCGTTACTGTACCTGCAACATGCAGATCAAAATGTGTGTGTGCATCAATAAAACCGGGGAAAAGAATCTTTCCCTCCACAGATACCACCCTGGCATCATCAGACTTCAGTTCTTCTCCCACTTCAAGGATTTTATCATTCTCAATAAGAATATCCGCAGGGCGGCATCCATCTGCGGATGCCACTCTGCCGCCGCGTAACAGAATTTTCATAATTACTTTTCCTGTTTTTTCCTGGAATAAGGTGTATTTTCAAGGGGTAATGAAGTACGGAAATTGCCATCATAACGATAGTAGGCGTTCTGTACAGCCGGAGCCGTTGGAATGGAAGTAATCTCTCCCACACCGATGGCACCGTAAGCCACATCAATACCCGGTTTCTCAATAACGATTGCTTCCACATCTGGTGTTTTATCTGCCCTGAACAGGCCCAGCGTACCATATTTCGAAAGAGGTCTGCAGTTCTCCAGCCTGTATTCCTCAGTCAGGGCATAACCCAGAGACATGACAACACCGCCCTCGATCTGTCCTTCCACATTTCTCGGATTCATGGCTTTACCCACATCATGAGCAGCCACAACCTTCTCCAGATTGCCTTTCTCATCCAGAATAACAACCTGTGTTGCATAGCCGTAAGCCACGTGAGAAACAGGATTGGGTACATCCGCACCCATCTTATCCGTTTTTGCCAGATATTCCCCGAAGAACTCTTCACCCTCCAGATCCTGCAAAGTCAGACCGGAGTCCAGTTTTTCCCTGATCTGCTCAGCAGCCCGTCTGGTTGCCTCCCCGGTAACCAGTGTCTGTCTGGAACCGGAAGTGGTACCGGAATCCGGTGCCAGAGAAGTATTGGGAGGACAGAATTCCACCTGATCCAGTGACAGGCCTGTCACCTGACAGATACCCTGAATCAGAATCGTACCCATGCCCTGGCCGATACAGGAGGCTCCCGTATGAATCCGCACGATTCCATCCTTTACAACAAGGCGGCACCGGCCGAAATCGGGAAGACCAACACCCACACCGGCATTTTTCATGGCACAGCCGATACCGGCATACGGACTGCTTTCAAATGCATCCTTTACCGCGAGCAATGTTTCCGCAAGTCCCGTAGACGGATCCGCAATCTGGCCGTTAGGCAGAACCTGCCCGGGGCGTATGGCGTTGCGATAACGGATCTCCCAGGGGGAAATACCCACCATCTCAGCCAGCAGATTCAGATTACACTCCGTAGCAAAACATGTCTGGGTAACACCAAAACCACGGAATGCACCTGCAGGCGGATTATTTGTATAAACCGCCGTTCCGTCAATATCAATCACCTGATAATTATAGGGACCGGCCGCATGAGTACATGCACGCTGCAGTACAGGTCCTCCGAGAGATGCATAGGCTCCCGTATCTGCAACTGCCACACATTTCATAGCCGTCAGACAGCCGTTTTCATCACACGCCGTGGTCAGATCAATACTGAACGGATGACGTTTGGGATGGATGATAATACTTTCCTGACGTGTCAATTTACATTTTACCACACGTTTGGTAAGATATGCAACCAGAGCCGCATGATGCTGCACCGTTACATCCTCTTTTCCACCAAAACCGCCGCCCACCAGCTTATTTTCCACAATAACCTTCTCTGTGGGAAGTCCCAGAAGCAGAGCTGTCTCATGACGCGTATCATAAGTACCCTGATCTGTGGAATAAATAAACACTCCATCATCAAAAGGCATGGCCACCGCACACTCCGGTTCCAGAAATGCATGTTCTGTCCAGGGTGTTTCATAATGACGGGTTACTTTGTACTTCGATTGCGCGATAACTTTTTCCGCATTTCCGCGGACCAGATGTTCATGGCTTAAAATATTGCCGCCTTCATGAAGAGCCGGCGCACCCACTGCCAGAGAATCTGCCGGGCAGGTCATGGGTGTCAGTACTTCATAATCCACTTTTACCAGCTTTTTGGCTTTTTCCAGAAGCTCCGGTGTTTCAGCAGCCACAAGTGCAACGGCATCCCCCAGATACCGGGTGCATTCACCCACAGGAATCATGGCATCCCAGTCCTGCTTCAGGTGTCCCACTTTGACGGAACCGGGGATATCCGCTGCCGTCAGCACACAGACAACGCCTTCCATGGCTCTGGCTGCTTCCGTATGAATTGCCAGAACTCTGGCACGGGGATATTCCGCCCGTACCGCGCTGGCATAAATCATGCCGGGCAGTTCCACATCATCACAGTATTCACCGGTTCCCAGTACTTTTCCTTCCACATCAATACGATGCATATTGTGGCCCACGTACGTTTTGTTATCCGGATCTGCCGGATCAACGCCCTCCCGCAGAAGCTTCGCCGCCAGCAGAATACCGTCAATGATCTTTTTATATCCCGTACACCGGCAGATATTATTGCGGATGGCATACGCCACTTCCAGCCTTGTGGGATCAGGATTTTCATCGATAAGTCCTTTGCCGCACATGACCATGCCCGGGATACAGAAGCCGCACTGAACGGCTCCTGCTTCTCCGAAAGCATATACAAAAACATCTTTTTCCCGCTGACTCAGGCCCTCTACGGTAACAATATGTTTATTTTCCAGTTTTCTGATTTTACGGGCACAGGCCTTTACCGCCTTACCGTCAACCAGAACGGTACAGGTACCGCAGGCTCCTTCACTGCATCCGTCTTTTACGGATTTCAGATGAAAATCATTACGGAGCACATCGATCAGCTTTCTTTCAGGATCCAGTTCCACCTGCGTCCCGTTAATCCATAGTTTACATAAAGGTTCCATAAGCATTACTCCTTCAGCCAGGTTCCTACAGAAGATAGCTGTAATCTCTGATGACTGTATCCATCAGATCACACAGACCAAAAGGAATCTGTGATTTTTCTCCTGTCCTGTAATCCAGTATCTGTGCACCCAGACGTACTCTGCATACACCTGCTTCTCTATCCAGAACAGTGAATCCGTTATTTTTACTGTTTTCCATATCTGCTTCGTTTGCAAATAAGGTGAATTTATCCAGATAAGGTGCGCTTGCATAAGGGCAGAAGCTCCTGCAGTTGCCGCATTCATTACACATCTTATCCACATGGATGATCTGGTGCATGGATGCACCGGGAACTTTAATGGATACATTTGCGCGGTTGGGGCAGACTTCCACACAGTTTTCACAGACTGCAGAGCAGGTCAGGCAGCGTCCGCTTTCCGGCTGATCATTTTTCTCTGCCAGAACTGCTTTCTTTGCATAGATGGCATCTTCTGAAATTTCCGCTTCTGTATCGGTTACCAGAGCTTTTCCCACAATTGCTGCAGCCGCAATCTGTGCATCGCGGATGCCTTCCACTACAGTTGCGGGGCCGAATACACCGTCACCGGCCACATAAACACCGGGTACGGATGTTTCCAATGTATCTCTTCTGACCAGAGCACGTCCTCTTTCATCCAGTTCAATACCATTTTCACGGTAGAAAGCACCGGGAACTCTTTCTCCGACTGCCGCAATTACCGTATCTGCAGGTACTGCAACAGTCTCTCCTGTAGAAACCACACCTCTTCTGCCGGAAGCATCCGCCTCACCCAGAGCCATTTTTTCACATACCAGAACACCGTTTTCCAGCTTCACAGGAGACAGCAGCTGTGCAAATTCCACACCGTCTTCCAGAGCCATTTCCAGTTCTTCCGCATCGGCAGGCATATAGCGCTTTGTTCTTCTGTAAACGAGGGAAACCTTTTCCACACCTTTTGTACGTTTTGCTGCTCTTGCAGTATCCATGGCAGTATTGCCGCCGCCGATGACAACAACATTCTTTCCAAGATCCACATTGCCGTCTTTTGCTTTGAATTCAGCCAGGAAATCAAGGGCATTGACTGCTTCTCCCGCTTCCAGCTTCAGCACACCGGGCTCAGATGCGCCCACTGCCAGAACTACCGCATCGTAAACGTTTTTCAGATCTGCGACAGATTTGATCTTCACACCGGTTACGATATTAACTCCCAGAGCTTCGATGATTGCTGCATCCTTATCAATGGCACTGTCGGAAATACGGAATCCGGGGATTACACGGCGTACAACACCGCCCAGCTTTTTGTCCTGTTCAAACAGTGTAACCTGAACACCGGCTCCTGCCAGGAAATAAGCTGCTGCCATACCTGCAGGACCTCCGCCTACAACAGCGACTTTTTTATCAGTAACTTCCGGTTTTTTCAGCTCAGCCATAACCGCATCGTAGCCGCCTTCTGCAGCAATGAGCTTTGTTCCCCGGATATCCACCGGTGCTTCATAGAAGTTTCTGGTACATTTGCTCATACAGTTATGGGCACAGATGGTACCCGTAATAAAAGGAAGAGGATTTTTCTCCAGAATCACCTTCAGCGCTTCTTTCATCTTTCCTTCACCTGCCAGCTGCACATAGCTGGTAATATCCTGATGAATGGGACATCCTTCCTTACAGGGTGCCACAAAGCAGTTCAGCAGCGGAACGGGCTCTTTCATCTTTCTTGACGGCAGGGGTTTCACGGGTTTTACATGATGTCTGTCGCTCTTTGCCGCCTGAATGAGAGCTTCCACTCCCTCCACGCTGACACCGGTAAATTCTGCCGGCTCTTTTGCGGCAAACAGTTCACCAATCTGTGTCAGTCTCTGATATCCGCCGGGCTTCAGCATGGTGGTTGCCATGGTAATGGGCCAGATACCGTTATCAGCAATCTTTTCAATATTAAAATAATCTGCACCTCCTGAATAGGAAATTCTGAGCTTTCCGTCAAAATCGGCAGACAGTTTTTTCGCCACGGAAAGAGACAGTGCATACAGGGATTTACCGGACATGTACATCTCTTCACTGGGCAGTTCATTGGCCTTTACATCAACCGGGAAAGTATTGGTAATCTTCACACCGAATTCCAGATTTTTTTCATCAGCCAGAGCCTGAAGACGTCTCAGCATGGGAACCGCATCCTCATACTGCAGATCATCCTTAAAATGGAAATCGCCGAATGCCACATAATCATATCCCATCTCGTCCATGGTCTTTCTTGCATATTCATAGCCCAGCAGGGTCGGATTGCATTTAATAAAGGTATGGACATGTTTTTCTGTCAGCAGATAGCCGGCAATACGTTCAATCTCCTGAGGCGGGCAGCCATGCAGAGTAGAAAGAGTCGCGCTGCTGCATACAGCAGCAGGAATTGCTTTTGCATCTTCTGCCGTAAAATTCTCAAACCGGTCCACATTGTCCAGAAGCCACTGCCTGCATTCCCGGAAAACAGGAGTTTCGGATGCATCCTTCAGACCTTCGATGAAACGGTCGATCTTTTCTGTCTTAATACCTTCCAGATCATAGCCCACACTCATATTGAACTGGAAACCGTCCACAGCGCCCAGGCCCCATTCTTTTGCCATAAATTTCAGAGCAAACCATGCTTTTACATACTCATCAAATGCCTGGGGCACATATAATTCCGTGGACCACTCACAGTTATAGCATTCATCGTCTGCCAGAATACAGGGCTTGCTCACCGGCAGATCATCTCCATCCAGAATCTGTACTGTCTTTAATTCGAAAAAACGGCTTCCTGCATAGTAAGCTGCAATAATATTCTGTGCCAGCTGGGTATGGGGACCGGCAGCAGGTCCGAAGGGAGTCTCCAGCTTACGTCCGAAAATTGTATAATATTTATCAGGATCCGCCTTAAAAGGTCTTTTCAGACCGAATACCGTACCTTTTTTATGTTCCTCCAGAATCCAGTTCATTAATTCTCCAAAAGGAATGGGTGTCATTTTATCACTCATGTTACTAACCTCCGTCTTCTTGATTCTATATTTGATATCCTCTGTGTTTATCTCTCATATCCTGCGCCGCTCATCAGCCATTGATGGAAGACCAGAGCTTCAGCGCCTCTTCTCTTACATCTGCCATGGCCTTTTCTTCATCGATACCGGTCAGCACGCGGTCCTTCATCAGCACTTTGCCGCTGCAGATGGTTGTAACTACGCTGCGTCCTGTCATACCGAATAAAATATGACCGTTAATGTTGGTTTCATTCATGGGAGTTCTGGGGATATAATCCGTTACGATCACATCTGCTGCCGCACCCGGTTTTAAAACGCCCAGTTCTTTCTTAAAATAACGGTTTGCAATCTTTGCATTACCTTCAAATAACATCTGGGGCACCTCCGACCATGCTGCATTGGCATCACATAAATGATGCTTGTGAAGTACATTTGCCACTTTGTAGGATTCCAGAATATCATGTGTATATCCATCTGTTCCAAGACCGGTCAGAACACCCTGATGCACGATTTCCATGGTGGGAGGGCAGCCGCAGGCATTACCCATATTGGATTCGGGATTATGGACCACCATGGTACCTGTTTCCTTTAACAGCTCCATTTCATGTTTATTAACATAAATGCAGTGAGCTGTCAGTGTCTTTTCACCCAGCACATTGCAATCCATCAGGCGATCCAGAATCCGTTTGCCGTAGTGCTTCAGGCAGTGATGAAGGTCTTCAATACCTTCAGCCACATGAATATGGTATCCCACCTCATCCGGTTTGCTGGCTGCGCACAGTTCCATGGTTTTATCGGAAATGGTAAATGATGCATGCATACCCATCATACCCGCGATCATATCGGAATCATCTTTCAGAGCCTTCTTAATGAAGCGTTCATTCTCATGAACGGAAGCTCTTGCTTTCTCCTCACCATCGCGGTCCGATACTTCATAGCACAGACAGGTTCTGATTCCCAGCTCTTTTGCCGCCTCTTCAATGGCATCCAGACTGCCGTCAATGGATCCGAAGCTTGCATGATGATCAAATACGGTTGTTACACCATTTTTGATGGCGTCAATATATGTAGTCATTGCGCACTGCTTTGTCTGCTCCAGAGTCAGATGGCGGTCAATGGTCCACCACATTCCATCCAGAATATCCAGAAAACCATTGGGATTATAACCGTTAATGCTGAGTCCCCGGGCCATGGCACTGTAAATATGCTCATGTGTATTAATGAAAGCCGGCATGATCACACCACCCTTTGCATCAATAAATTCCGCCTCCGGATATTTTTTCTTCATATCTTCATAAGTACCTGTTTCCTTAACCTGATTTCCTTCCAGCACAACTGCTCCGTTTTCATAAAAAGGATGTGCCGCATCTCTTGTTACCAGACGTCCATTACCAATCAGTTTCATTGATATACCTCTCTTTCTTAAAATTGGGGCTGCTGTTTTTACAAAGTATCTGCTCTGATTTTGCAAAATAATGTGCTAAAAAAAATTTAGTTTATAAGTTCAATACATATTCCCTGTAAAAACGCGTGTTTTGTTTGTTACAATCTTTTTTGGAAAATTTACAGCATTCGGACTATTAGTATTTGCTTTATTATCCGTTTTTTTGCACAATCATCTCGTTTGTAGCTCAATAATAACATTATTTTTCTACAAATGCAAGTGGAAAAAGATATTTTTTTAGTTAAGCTAAATTTTTTTCAGAAAACACTTGCAAAATTATTTTTTTGTGATATGATGGAGTCAGAAAGAAAAAACAAAAAAACTTTTAGGAACGGAACCGCAAGGAGGATGTTATGAGCGACATGATCAAATGGGCAGTCAATAAAATGCCCAAAACAGATGACAGTCAGTTAAAGGTTATGGCTCTGGATGAAATCGCCAAAGCACGTGCTTTTCATCAGAGTTTTCCTCAGTACAGTGTGACACCATTAACAAAACTTGAAAAAATGGCCGGATACCTGGGATTAAAAGAATTATATGTAAAAGATGAATCCTACCGTTTCGGGCTGAATGCTTTCAAAGTGCTGGGTGGTTCTTTCGCCATGGCACGTTACATTGCAAAACAGACCGGAAAAGATGTTTCCGAACTGCCCTACAATGTTCTGACCTCTGATGCTTTAAGAGAAGAGTTCGGACAGGCAACATTCTTTACCGCCACCGACGGCAACCACGGCCGTGGTGTTGCATGGGCTGCCAACCGTTTAAAACAGAAAGCAGTTGTATACATGCCCAAGGGCTCCACACAGACCCGTCTGAAAAATATTCAGGCGGAAGGTGCAACAGCTACCATAGAAGAAGTAAATTATGATGAATGCGTGCGTATGGCTGCCGCCGCTGCCGAAAAAACTCCCAACGGTGTAGTTGTTCAGGATACAGCGTGGAAAGGTTATGAAGAAATTCCCGCCTGGATCATGCAGGGTTACGGCACCATGGCTATGGAAGCAAACGAACAGCTGGCTGATTACGGCTGCGAACGCCCCACTCATGTATTTGTACAGGCAGGTGTAGGTTCACTGGCAGGTGCTGTTCAGGGATATTTCGCCAACCGTTATCCCGATAACCCGCCCACAGTAGTTGTGGTTGAAGCAGATGTAGCTGCATGCCTTTACAAAGGAGCAGTACTTGGAACCGGTGAAGAAGCCATCGTGGACGGCGATATGCAGACTATCATGGCAGGGCTTGCCTGCGGCGAACCCAACACCATCTCATGGGATATCTTAAAAAATCATGTAAGTGTATTTATCGCGACTCCCGACTGGGCAGCGGCAAAAGGTATGAGAATGCTGGCCGCCCCCATCAAAGGTGATCCCGCAATCTGTTCCGGCGAATCAGGAGCCGCGCCTTTCGGCACTCTGGCAGCCATCATGACAATGCCCGAATACAAAGAGCTGAAGGAAGCCATCGGTCTGGATGAGAACTCAAAAGTACTCTGCTTCTCCACCGAAGGTGACACAGACCCTGAACGCTATAAGAATATCGTCTGGGAAGGCAAAGAAAGATAAAACCATCGAACATTCAATGCTTTACATAATATAACAATCATTTTTTTCAGGAGGAAGATACAATGGATTTTGCAAAAATTAAAGAAGCTGCCCAGAATTACAGTGCAGATATGAATCAGTTTTTACGTGACATCGTCCGCAATCCCGGTGAAAGCTGTGACGAAAGAAAACATGTGGAGACAATCGCCGCTAAAATGCGCGAACTGAACTTTGATCAGGTAGAAATCGATCCCATGGGCAATGTCATGGGATTTATGGGAACCGGAGACAGGATCATCAGCTTCGATGCTCACATTGATACAGTAGGTATCGGCAACATCGAGAACTGGAAATTCGATCCCTACGAAGGCTATGAAAATGAAACCGAAATCGGCGGACGCGGCGTATCCGATCAGTGCGGCGGCCTTGTATCCGGTGTTTACGGTGCAAGAATCATGAAGGATCTGGGACTGATTCCCGAAGGCTACAAAATCATGGTAGTCGGTACTGTTCAGGAAGAAGACTGTGACGGTCTCTGCTGGCAGTATATCATCAACGAGGATAAGATCCGCCCTGAATTCGTTGTTTCCACAGAACCCACTGACGGCGGTATCTACCGCGGACAGAGAGGACGTATGGAAATCCGCGTTGACGTAAAAGGTATTTCCTGCCACGGCTCCGCTCCCGAACGCGGTGACAATGCAATTTACAAGATGGCTGATATCCTGCAGGACATTCGT
Organism: Lachnospiraceae bacterium; assembly: GCA_034086685.1. Classification (GTDB taxonomy): domain Bacteria; phylum Bacillota; class Clostridia; order Lachnospirales; family Lachnospiraceae; genus TWA4. The sequence goes on along the minus strand of JAXDZY010000042.1, from coordinate 59,933 downwards.
TCATTAAATGAAAATGATGCAGAAGACGATACGGAAATCAAAGGTCTTGTAAAAATGCTCGATCCCAGATACAACAAAGACTATGAAGAAGCTCGTTTCCTGGGCCGCGGTACCGTTACCGTTTCTCAGATATTCTATACATCTCCCAGCCGCTGTGCAGTTGCAGATTCCTGTGCAATCTCCCTTGACCGTCGTATGACATTCGGAGAAACATGGGAAAGCTGCCTGGATGAAATCCGTGCTCTGCCCAGCGTAAAGAAATATGGCGATGACGTAGTAGTATCCATGTACAACTATGACCGTCCTTCCTATACCGGATGCGTATATCCCATCGAATGCTACTTCCCTACATGGGCGATTCCCAAGGATCACGCTGTAACAAAGGCTATGGAAGAAGCTTACAACGGTCTGTACGGCGACAAACGTATCGGCGCAGCAGATACTCTGGAAATGAGACAGGCACGTCCGTTAACAGACAAGTGGACATTCTCCACCAACGGCGTTTCCATCATGGGACGCAACGGTATCCCCTGCATCGGCTTTGGTCCCGGCGCAGAGGCTCAGGCTCATGCTCCCAATGAAATGACCTGGAAACAGGATCTGGTTACCTGCGCTGCTGTTTACGCTGCACTGCCCGCATGCTACTGCAAATAACAGCAGACAGATTACAAAAAACAGATAAATAATATCAGTTTTCCCACAATCACTTTTACTGCCTGATGCCGGAAAATCCCATACCACACCACTGCCACTGATTTTCCGGCAGAAGCATATTTTACCCGATTTCAAGAAAGGCTAAGGTAATTTACTATGGAAACATTACAGAAATATATTGACAAATTAAACTCATTAAACTTCAAGGAAATGTACAACAATGACTTCTTCCTGACATGGGAAAAGACAGATGATGAACTGGAAGCTGTATGGACAGTTGCTGATGCTCTTCGCTACATGAGAGAAAACAACATCTCCACAAAAGTATTCGAAAGCGGACTTGGCATTTCTCTGTTCCGTGATAATTCCACACGTACCCGTTTTTCTTTTGCTTCCGCATGCAACCTGCTGGGTCTGGAAGTTCAGGATCTGGACGAAGGCAAATCCCAGGTAGCTCACGGCGAAACCGTTCGTGAAACAGCCAACATGATCTCTTTCATGGCTGACGTTATCGGTATTCGTGACGACATGTATATCGGCAAAGGCAATGCTTACATGCATGAAGTAGCAGATGCCGTTGAACAGGGCAACAAGGACGGTATTCTGGAGCAGAGACCCACTCTGGTTAACCTGCAGTGCGATATCGATCATCCCACACAGTGTATGGCTGATATGCTGCATATTATCCACGAATTCGGCGGCGTTGAAAATCTGAAAGGCAAAAAACTGGCTATGACATGGGCTTACTCTCCTTCTTACGGCAAACCTCTGTCCGTTCCCCAGGGTGTAATCGGTCTGATGACACGTATGGGTATGGAAGTTGTTCTGGCTCATCCCGAAGGATACGAAGTAATGCCTGAAGTTGAAGAAGTTGCAAAGAAAAATGCTGCAGCAAGCGGCGGTTCTTTCCGCAGAACAAACGACATGGCTGACGCTTTCAAAGATGCTGATATTGTATATCCCAAGAGCTGGGCTCCTTTTGCGGCAATGGAAAAGAGAACCAATCTGTATGGCGAAGGTGATACTGAAGGCATCAAGGCCCTTGAAAAAGAACTGCTGGCTCAGAACGCAGAACACAAGGACTGGGCATGTACCGAAGAACTCATGGCTACAACAAAAGACGGCAAAGCTCTGTATCTGCACTGCCTGCCCGCTGATATCACCGGCGTAAGCTGCAAGGAAGGTGAAGTTGACGCATCCGTATTCGACCGCTACCGTACACCGCTGTACAAAGAAGCAAGCTACAAGCCTTACGTAATCGCAGCAATGATCCTGCTGGCCAAATTCGAAGATCCTGCAGCTCTGTTAAAGAAACTGGAAGAAAAAGGTACTCCCAGAATCCTTAAATAAAAAATCATACTATCAGATGAGATAATTATCTTCCCTTTACAGCTCAGAACTTTATCAACAGCGTGTCCCTTTACAGGATTTCTCTGTAATAAAGCTTCACGTTCTCTGATTTCCGGAGAAGTCTGAGCTGTATTTTTTTCAGGCTGCAGGGAGAAATTATCTTTATAATGTGGAGGAAGCTTGTTTTATGGAAAAGAAAAAAAGAATTGTGATTGCTCTGGGGGGCAATGCACTTGGAAATACTCTTCCGGAGCAGATGCAGGCAGTTAAAATCACTGCCCGCGCTATCGTCGATCTGATCCAGGAAGGCTGTGAAGTTGTTGTAGCTCATGGAAACGGACCACAGGTTGGCATGATCAACAATGCCATGGCTGCTCTGTCCCGTGAAAATCCCAATCAGCCCAACACCCCATTATCTGTCTGTGTTGCCATGAGCCAGGCATATATCGGATACGATCTGCAGAATGCACTGCGCGAAGAACTGTATAACAGGGGGATTTTTGATATGCCCGTTGCTACCATGATCACACAGATCCGTGTGGACCCTGAAGATCCTGCTTTTCAGAATCCCTCAAAACCCATCGGTCATTTCATGAATGCCGAACAGGCTAAAACAGCGGAAGAAAAGTACGGCTACATCATGAAAGAAGATGCCGGACGCGGCTACCGCCGTGTGGTTGCTTCTCCCAAACCGGTTGAAATCATTGAAATCGGTGCGATCCGCTCTCTGGTAGAATCCGGTCAGCTGGTTATTGCATGCGGCGGCGGCGGTATTCCTGTAACTCTGCAGGGCAATCATCTGAAAGGAGCTTCTGCTGTTATTGATAAAGATTTTGTCAGCAACCTGCTTGCCCAGGAACTGGACGCAGATTTCCTGATCATTCTGACAGCAGTGGAAAAAGTTGCTGTTAATTTCGGAAAACCGGATGAAAAATGGCTGGATGATATGAACTGCGAAGAAGCGAAAAAATATATAGCCGAAGGTCATTTTGCTCCCGGCTCCATGCTTCCAAAAGTGGAGGCAGCAGTGGCATTTGCCGAATCAGGCAATAACCGTACTTCCCTGATCACTCTCCTTGAAAAGGCCAAAGACGGCATTCTGGGCAAAACCGGAACAAGGATTCACCAGTCATAAAAAGGAGGTACCGGATTATGGGCAAAGAGAAGAAATATGCTTCTATATTTGAACTGGACGGTGTGCCGAAGTTTTCTCAGGCACTTCCTCTGGCAGTTCAGCATCTGGTGGCAATGATCGTAGGTTGTGTTACTCCCGCCATCATTGTAGCCGGCGCAGCGGGAATCGAGGGACAGGACAGAGTTATTCTGATTCAGGCTTCCCTGGTATTCTCTGCGCTGTCAACTTTGCTGCAGCTGTTCACAATCGGTTTTAAGGATATCCGTTTAGGCGCAAAGCTGCCCGTTATCATGGGCGTAAGTTTTGCTTATGTTCCCAGCATGCAGGCCATCGCAGAGGATTTCGGTATAGCCACCATTCTGGGAGCACAGATCGTCGGAGGTCTTGTGGCGTTTATCGTAGGTCTGTCCATTAATCAGATCCGTAAATTTTTCCCTCCGCTGATTGCGGGCACCGTGGTATTTACCATTGGTCTTTCCCTGTATCCCACTGCCATCAACTATATGGCAGGCGGTGCTTCCAGTGAATCCTATGGTTCCTGGCAGAACTGGACCGTTGCACTGTTTACGCTGGCTGTTGTAACCGCATTAAACCATTTCACAAAAGGTTTTGCCAAACTCGCATCTATTCTGATTGGCATGGTTGCCGGTTATATCATGTCCATGTGTTTCGGTATGGTGAGCTTTGACAGTGTTGCATCCGCTTCCTGGTTCCAGCTGCCCCGTTTCATGCATTTCGGCATTGATTTTGAACCTTCAGCCTGCGTTGCACTGGCAATCCTTTTTGCCATCAATGCCATCCAGGCCATCGGCGATTTCTCTGCTACTACCACAGGCGGCATGGATCGTCTTCCTACCAATAAGGAGTTAAAAGGCGCCATCACCGGATACGGCATCTGCAATATTGTAAGTGCATTCTTCGGATGTCTTCCCACTGCCACCTACAGTCAGAACGTAGGTATCGTATCCACCACCAAGGTTATCAACCGCTGTGTTCTGGGACTTACTGCCATATTCATGCTTCTGGCCGGTCTGATTCCCAAATTCTCAGCTGTGCTGACCACAATCCCTCAATGTGTGCTGGGCGGCGCAACCGTTACCGTATTTGCATCTATTGCCATGACCGGTATCAAACTGGTTATGACAGAGAATATGAACTACCGCAACACTTCCATCGTAGGTCTTGCTGCAGCACTGGGCATGGGCGTATGTCAGGCATCTGCTTCTCTGGCCGCATTCCCTTCATGGGTTACAACCATTTTCGGCAAATCTCCCGTTGTTGTTGCTACCATCGTAGCTGTTGCCCTCAATATCATTCTTCCCAAAACAAAAGAAGTCCCTGTGGATGATGCAAAGTAATCATTAAAGATGCAAAATAATCATTTATGTGATATACTGATACTGTTTTTAATACATTTAAGACACATTGCAGTGCCTGGTAATTCTGTTTGCCGGGCACTGCGGCTTACCTGATCCTGAAGGATCATCCATTTCATTTTATGCAAGGAGTATTACTGACATGAAGAAGATTTTAAGCACAGAAAAAGCACCTGCAGCAATCGGACCCTATTCACAGGCAGTAAAAGCCGGCGACATGGTGTTTGTATCCGGTCAGCTGCCCATCGATCCCGCAACCGGAGCATTTGCCGGCGACGATATTAAAAGCCAGACCCGCCAGTCTCTGACCAACATCAAAAATATTCTGGCCAGCGAAGGCATTGACATGAACGCATGCGTCAGAGTCGGCGTATTCATGAAAGACATGAATATGTTTGCAGATATGAATGCCGTTTACAGCGAATTTTTCGAAACAGACTGCCCCGCAAGAGCCGCTGTAGAAGTTGCAAGACTTCCTAAGGACGCTCTCGTTGAAATCGAAGCTGTTGCTTACACAGGATAAGACAGATCTGCCGGATTATACCGTTTTTAGTTTTTCAATCAACATAAAGAAAACACCCTCACAGGAATGTATGCTTTCCAGGCATTGCAAATTCCTTTCGGGGTGTTTCTTTCATTTTGTTACAGTATTCTTAACAAAAACAGGGACTGCCTGTTTCCAGACAGCCCCCCTCTTTTGTTTACAATACTATTTCCTGCATCAGGACACGGACAGAACCGCCGCAGACCATGCCAAGCTGTGCTCCTGCTTCATTGCTCAGGTTAAACCAGCAGGTCTTTATTTCATTCTCTTCCATCCTGGATGCAGCCTGCACTACTGCGTATTCCAGAACACCGCCTCCTATGGTCCCTATGGTTTTTCCATCCTTCAGACAAAGCATGCGGCTTCCGACTCCACGAGGCGCAGAACCGTTTTTTTCTATTATAGTGGCCATAACTGCCCTGTCTCCCGGATGAGATGCAATCCATTGCCAGATAGAAACAGGTGAACAATCCGTCTGCCTGCGGTTTTTTTCCTGAATCATTTCAGCCAGTATACTTACCGCAATCTCCTCCGGTGACTGTGCACCAATATTCAGACCAATAGGCATATGAACCGACGCGATCTCGGCATTGCGGAATCCATGTTCACGCAGAAGTTCCCGACAGTGCGCCACTTTACGCCGACTTCCGATCACTCCCAGATAAGTATATTCATGACGCATTACCTGTTCCAGACAAATCTGGTCATATTTATGTCCTCTGGTTACGATCACGTAAAAACTGTTATCTCCCTGCTTTTCCAGTATGGGAGACAAATCTTCAAAGGACCGGCAGATAATATTGGCCGCATCCGGAAATCGTTCTTTTGTGATCATATCCGGCCGGTCTTCCACGATTGTAACACGAAATCCGGTCATGGCAGCCATATGGCAGACAGGCACTGCCACATGACCGCCTCCAAAAATTACCAGCTCCGGTTCTGACGTAAAAACCTCTGTAAAAACCTCTGTAACCAGGCCGTCCTCCACTGCCTTCTGTGATCTCAGATTTTCCAGCATCTGAATATCCAGCCGATTCAGATCAATGTCATCCAGCATGCGGATTGTTCCGGTACCTGCCTGTTTCCAGATCTCATTGGCCAGCCTTTCAGGAAGCCCGTCATCTGCCAGACAGATTTCATTCCGCTCATTAAATACAATCTGTTTCCCTTTGTTTTTCCCATTTAAAACAACAGAAAGTTTAACTTTTTTACGATTTATAATTTCATTGGCTATAATCTGATACATAATTCTCAATTCCTCCTGTGCGGCAAAGCGCCCGGGAGTAATTTACATATTGAACCGAAACAAAGTCTGCCCGCCGGCAGATCATTCTCCCGATTCGCTCTGCCGCTTCCAAAAGCGTCGGAGTTTCCACCTGATTCAGATAAATTTCCATCTCACAGGCAGGAAATTTCCGATGCAGTGGTTCTATATACCCTTCCAGCAGAAGAGTTGCATAGTCCTCTTCTGTCAGAACATCATTTTCAACTTTATTCAATAATTCCAGAACCAGCGAAAGCCTGTGGCATACCACTTTAACACACCTGCCCAGACCGCCAAGTCCCATTACAATGATAATCTTATCTGTATTTTCCGGAATCACCGGCTCATGAGAAGCCGGAACCTTCACCGGAAGTCTTTTGGAACCGTCTGCCTCTGTCAGCACCACATCCGCCAGATTACAAACTTTTACCCACTCTTCGGGAACAGGTCCGCTGAATTTGCCTTTTTCCATCCGGTGACCATACCATACCACTTCACCGGCCTTAAGCAGCTCCTCGGCCTCTTCCACGCATTCCGTTAATCGATCGGTTCCTTCCGGACATTTCTCCGGTTGTTTCATATGTGTTGTGGTTGTCACCACAACCCGTTTTCCCATACGATGCAGTTTTTCCGCTTCTTCCAGTATGGAAGATGTCTTTCCTCCCGCACCCACATATGCAATTACTCTGCACATACTCTCAATCACTTACTGTTCTTCATCACTGTCAGCTGCAATCATCCGTTTTTACAATTCGCTCATCAATGCTTCTGCCACACCACCTGCAATGCATCTGGCTTTATCAGATATTGTAAAACAGTTATCCTTCTCAGATTCCCTGGGATCCACATCAGCTATCTTAAACCCTTTTGTTACCACATATCCGTCTCGGATCAGTCCCCGGAGAACACCTTTGATCCGGGCTTTTACTTCCACCTGCCCTGTATTTCTACAGTCATCGATGGTTTTGATAATTGCAATGGTCTCTCCTGCTTCCACCAGATCGCTGATCCGGCGAACTCCAAAAACAGTTCCGTCGGCTTCTGCGTGATTAACGCGCTCTTTTCCATAGCCTCCGATAATCCCCGGAATTCCACTGTTAGGAGCAGCCTGCCCTTCATAAATCAGTCGTCCGAGATTATGCCCCCGTTTGGTTTCCACCACAATCCTGACATCTTTACCTGCCGTAAAACCGGGTCCCAAAGCCACCGTAACCGGTGCCATATCCATGGTCGTTCCCAGATTTTTCTTGGCAATAATGGCATCCACCACTGCCCATGGCTTCAACCTGGAGATCAGCTTTCCTTCCGGATCGGTAAAGAGAGGGATCCCGCCCTCTTTCTGAATCTCCCTGATTTTTCTCTCTGCCGCCTGCACATCAGACCTCTGCTCCGAAGCCGGACTGTCTTTGCAGCCGGTTTCACAGTCGAAATCTGTAATATCTCCCGCATAACGGCAGGTAATCCCTTCAATGGTCATGCTTCCCTCATATACAGCCTCGGAAAATGCCACGTATCTGCGGATTGCAGACGGCCTGCGGCTTTCCAGTACCACCACAGGAAAACCACACCGATGAAGCCTGTATATGGTGCCGGTGGCCAGATCACCGCCACCGCGCACAATAACCAGTCTGTCTTTTAAAAACTCTTTCATCAGGGTTTGATCACCAGAGAAGCCTTTTCCATCTTCTCAACAATCACATACATGTTGGTCACACTGCCCACTGCCAGCTTCTCTTTTAACTCATAGAAATCAAGACAGGTACCGCATGTAAGTACTTCCACACCCTGTGCCTCCAGTTCCCTGATATCCTGCAGAGAATCGCTGTCTTCACAGGTCAGATATGCGCCGGAATTGAAAAAGAGCATGGTTTCCGGCAGATAATCCTGTTTCGTCAGAGCAAAAATAAAGGCTTTCAGCAGGGATTTACCCAGTTTCTCTGCGCCATTACCCATCTGGTTGCTTCCGATTGCAATCACCAGGCCCTTTCTTCTGCCATCCATAATGCAGGCAGGCTCTGCTTCATCCGCAGGAACCTCTGCACCGCCGGCACCCGTTTTATCTTCAGGGACCTCAATAACAATACGAAACTCCTTATCGCCGGTTTTTTCCGATTTTGCCGCCAGCTGTCTGGAACCGGCAAAACGTGATACATTCTGCACAGCGATCTCATTGTCAACCAGCACCGTTATGGTACCAGCCTCTTTCATGGCTTCCAGTGCTTTCTTTGTCTCCACCACCGGCAGAGGACATGCAAGTCCCAGAGCATTGACTGTTTTTTCCATTGTATATACCACCTTTCCTGGTTTTATTACTCAGTCGGAATCCTGTTCAGCCGAGTCCATCTCAGAAGAGCTTTCCACGGTCGATTCTTCCGTCGGCTCCTCCTCGGGCAGTCTGACTTCGCCGATTCCGGTATAATCTGCGATATAGTCACTGATCTCCTGTACCTGATACGACACTTCGTAATCTTCTTCGTCAAACAGGAATCTGTGAAGCTGCTGAACATTATAGGAGAGTCCCTGAGCAACTACCATACTTGCACCATGTATGGTGGGTGTATCCAGTGTAAAAGGAAATCCTGTGGCATCCTCAATTTTATAATCGATCAGCACCGGGATCAGATCCATGATCTCCTCATAACCAAGGCTGCATTTAATAAAAGGATGCTCTCCTTCAGCATTTTTATTCATGATATCCCGGGCAAGTGAAAGCGTCTCCGATACACCGGCTTTTTTTATCTTCTCAACTATTTTGGAGATGATAAAACGCTGTCTGGCTGTTCTTCCCAGATCATCGCTGTATTTATTGCCCTCTTCATCATAAAATGCTGTATAACGGATACGGCAGTACGAAGTCGCCTGCAGTCCGTTCAGATGAACTTTACCGTACCCGGTCACATCTTCGCATTTCATACCGGTAATCTTCCTGGTTTCAATCAGATAAAAATTAATATACTTCTGTTCTTCTTTTGTGATCTCTATATCCAGACCGCCCAGACTGTCAATAATCTCTGTCAGACCGGAAAAGTTAATGATCGCATAATCCGTGATATTAAGATCCAGATTGGTATTGAGCATGGACACGGCACCTTCAGCGCCGCCTCTGAAAAATCCCTGATTGGCCTTTGTATAGGATACGTTGCCTTCCTGATCTGTCACCTTCAGCATGGTATCACGGTAAACAGACGCAATTCTGACCGCATTGGTATCATTATTAATGCTCACCACCATAATAGAGTCGCTGTGCGTTCCTATATCCATCTGAGAATCTCTGGAATCAAGGCCAAACAACGCGATATTGGTATATCCTGTGAGTTTTTTGGCCACATGTTCATCAACACTTACATTATTCTCATCAAACTTGTCATCCATGATGCTCTTTTCGTAATCATCCTGTACAGTCATGGCAATAATCTTTCTGACAACAGGCCAGGTTGACACTTCCTTTATAACCGCATTCTTATATACAGGATCTGCAAATCTGAAAAACATCCAGCTTCCGGCCAGAATAACCAGAACAGCAATCAGCACAATTCTTACTTTACTTACTTTTTTATCCATTGTATCCCCTTATTTAAAACATAATCTCAAAGAACCCTTCTGCTTCCAGTTCATTCTCAGTCATAATCTGCTCCAGAACAGTCCGGTTCTCCGGCTTCGCACTCCAGGCCAGCCCGCAGCCGGCAGTAATCTCTCCGGGAACCGGTATGATCCGCCCCGGGGCACCTGCACTCTTACAGCAGGCTTCCATCTTCATGGCTCTGGTGGTCGTATCAAATGTAATCACCAGAGTAGGTACTTTTTTACGCATAACGCTCTTTCCTCCCAAAACTTTTACAGGATTAATTTTATCAAGATACAGCGTTAAACACAAGAGGTCAGCTATAAATTAAGTCTAAACAAAGTTAAAAATCTGTGACAGTTTTATGTTTTTTTCCGCAAATGCCTGTTTATTCTCCAAATCCACAATTGGGATATACACACACTTTGCAGTTCTGACACTGTCCTCCATGTGCCAGATGTGTAAAATCTCTTCTGGTCAGCTTTTCACCGGTCAGAATTCTGGGAATAACCAGATCATACACTGTTCTCTTTGCATACATGACACAGCCCGGCAGCCCCACCACCGGAATTCCTTTTACATAGGAAAGCATAAACATGGCTCCGGGCAGAACAGGTGCCCCGTAAGTAATAATCTCACCGCCGCAGTCTCTGATGGCTGCCGGTGTCATATCATCCGGATCAACAGACATTCCTCCGGTAACCTCCACCATATCCACACCCTGATCAATATAATCAAGAATTGCTTTTGTAATAGCTTCCCTGTCATCTCCGGGAAATACCTGTCCCACGATTTCACATCCCAGATCCTTCGCCTTTTTTTCCAGAATAGGCCCGAACTTGTCTTCAATGCGGCCGCTCTGAATCTCGGATCCTGTCGTTACCATGCCGATTCTGGCCGCTTTCATGGGAAGCACCTGAATGATGGGACCCATCTCCCGGCAGATCTGTTCAAACTGCTCCAGTGCCTCTTCCTTAACCACCAGAGGAATTACTCTTGTACCGGCAACCATGGTTCCCTCATCAATCACTTTATTGCCATGTATGGTGGCAAAACAGATTTCCGGATTCTCTGTGACCGCATAAAGCGCCTCAAGATTAATCTTCAGAACCCCTCTGTATGCCGCATACAAATTGATTTTCCCCTCTTTTACTTCGCTCTGGCGAAGACCGGCTCCGCAGGCTGCTTTCACCATACGCGCAGCCGCATCATTCTCATGCACATACCCTTCTTCCAGATTATAAACAAAAATATGGGCTTTTCCCAGATTCAGAAGTTTTTCAATATCTTCCTCCCGAATAATATGCCCTTTTCTGAAAGCAGCATCCTTAACCACCCCGGGAACAATCTCCGTAATATCGTGACACAGAACCATCCCCACAGCATCCTGCACTCTAACCTGCTCCATAATAAATACCTGACCCTTTCCTTTTATTTTTTATTCAGCATCCGGAACAACCCCTGTCAAATTAACCACCCCGACCACCGGCCTGCCACAAAAAAGTTTTAAAAACACAATATTATTTTACCAAAATACTCCCCCAACCGCAACCCTTTATGCAAATTGCCTAAAATATCACAAAACACCAGACACACTTCCTGTTCAGTACTTCCCACCCATCCCCCACATCATTCGCCCTGACTCATGGCAGATTCAGGACATAAAACAGCAGGGCGGGCATGAGGCAGGTCCTGTAAACGGCATTTTCAGCCGCAGAAGGACTTCGTCTCATGCTCGCCCTGCGTTAACCGGACACCTGAATCTACCCCTGAGCAGACCAGAATGACCTAAAAACCTTATTTGATTTTCAGCAGTTCTGCTCCGGCTTTAATACTGCCTTCTGCAGCTGTCATCTTAACTTCTGCGTAATCTTCGGTGTTGGATACGATAACAGGAGTAACTGTACGATATCCGGCAGCCTTGATTCCTTCCAGATCTACTACGGAAAGCAGATCACCGGTCTTAACCTTATCACCGGCTTTAACCTTTACATCGAAGCATTTACCGTTCAGCTGAACAGTATCAATACCTACATGAATCAGCAGTTCAACGCCATCTTCTGTTACCAGACCGATTGCATGCTTTGTATCAAATACCATGCTGATTTCGCCGTTGCAGGGAGCTTTTACCTCTCCTGAAGTGGGTTCGATGGCAGCACCTTCACCCAGCATGCCCTCTGAGAACACACCGTCTTCTACTGCGCTTAACGGAACTGCTTTACCTGTCAGAGGAGCCATGATTGTCTTTTCAGCACCGGCTTCCTTCTTTGCTGCAGGAGTTTCTTCCTTCTTTGCACCGGAGCCTCCGTTCAGATCATCCATTGTTACAGGGGGATGTTTTGCAATGAAGTCTTCCAGATTGGCTTTTACGATATTAACACTGGGTCCGTAGATAACCTGAATACCGTTACCTTTCTTAACAACACCGGCTGCACCGCTGCTCTTTAAGAGACCTTCGTTTACCTTGTCTCCATCAACTACAGTCACACGAAGTCTTGTTGCACAGCAGTCAATATCGGTAATATTATTACGTCCGCCCAGACCAACTTCGATCATAGCAGAAACAGGATCCTCACCGCCTGCAGCTGCGCCGCCTGCTTCACCTGCTTTTTTCGCATTTACATCGGCTCTTGTGTACAGTTTTACTTCATCTTCATCGTCACGGCCGGGTGTCTTCAGATCCAGTTTTGTGATCAGGAAGCTGAACAGGAAGTAGTATACGATGAAATAAACAATACCAACGGGAATCATCATAATCCAGTTTGTCTTTGCATTACCCTGCAGAATACCAAACAGGAAGAAGTCAATGATACCGCCTGAGAATGTCATACCTACTGCTACTTTAAAAATATGCATGAGCATGTAAGCAGCACCTGCAAATACACAGTGAATACCGTATAACATGGGAGCAACAAACAGGAATGTAAATTCAATGGGCTCTGTGATACCGGTCAGCATGGAAGTCAGAGCTGCGGAAATCAGCAGACCGCCTACAACCTCTCTCTTTTCCGGTTTTGCACATTTGTACATGGCCAGAGCAGCACCCGGCAGACCAAAGATCATTAACGGGAATTTACCTGCCATGAAACGGGTTGCTTCCACACTGAACTGAGTAGTGGAAGGATCAGCCAGCTGAGCAAAGAAAATATTCTGAGCACCTTCGATCATCTGACCGGCAACTTCCATGGAACCGCCCACACCAGTCTGCCAGAAAGGCAGATAGAATACGTGATGCAGACCAAAAGGAATCAGAAGACGTTCCATGAAACCGTATAACCATGTTCCCGCATAACCGGAACTGCGAACCAGAGCGCCAACTGCGTAGATGCCGGACTGGATATGAGGCCATACAAAAAACATCAGAATACCGACAAACAGATATACAACAGAGCTGACAATCGGTACAAAACGTGTGCCTCCGAAGAAGGACAGTACCTGAGGCAGCTGAATTTTATAAAATCTGTTGTGCAGGGCAGCAACACCCAGACCTACCAGAATACCACCGAATACACCCATCTGCAGAGAAGTAATACCGCAGACGCTTGTGGTGGAACCACTCAGCATGGCTTCGGCACCGCCGTTGATGCTGATCATGGCACCGATTGCAGAATGCATGATAAAGAATGCGATTGCTGCAGAAAGAGCAGCAACTTCTTTTTCCTTCTTTGCCATACCGATAGCACAGCCCATGGCAAATATGATCGGCAGGTTTGCAAATACGATGTTACCGCAATCGCTTAATACTGTTAAAAATGCGTAAATGACTGTTCCGGGTCCCATAACCCCCATCAGGTTATATGCTTCCAGCATGGTGGTATTTGTAAAGGAACCACCGATACCGAGAAACAGACCGGCTACAGGCAGAATTGCAATAGGAAGCATGAAAGATCTTCCCACACGTTGTAATACGCCAAAAATCTTGTCTTTCATAAAATTACTCCTTTTCCAGCTGCACCCCCGCAGCTAATTTCGGTTCACAATGTGACTTTATTTATGAACGGAACAGTGACTGATAAATATGTTCTTATCCTGCTCAGAAAACCGGAAAATATGAGCGGATGCCCTGAAATACTGACACTTATCTGTAATAAGTTCATTCCCGGACAAATACATGCCGTTTCCAAAACAGAAAATAAAAGGCGGGACCGGAATACGGAAAAACCGGCAAAAAGCCTCAGATTCAGAACCACCCCCTGAATAATTCTTTTCCGGAGCCGGTTTTACCTGATTTTTCCATATCCCGGGTCTCGCCTGCACTACCAGTCACGATCCCGTAACATACTGTGTATTATATTGTAAAAATTTTATTCATCCTCTTCCAGAGGATCTCTGTCTCCGCCCAGAAACAGCCTGTGCAGATGAATCGTAAGAAAAATTACTTCCTCTTCGGAAATTTTTTTCTTATACTTGATCTGTACAAAACTTTTAATCTTCAGTGCACAGTTGTAATCCCGCGTATAACGGCTTCTTATCATATCCTGAAGAATCCCGTCATCAGACCTGACAACCGAATCACTGAAAAGGCGCTGCGAAAAATACTTCAGATGTGTCACAAAGCGCTCATAATCCAGAGAATCCGAATTGAACTCTCTTCCGTAGTGAATACGGACAATCTCAAAAATATCCCGAATCAGACTGGTAATCTGATACATATCCGACATATTGGTATCCAGTTCCGCATTCACAATATGCAGCGCAATAAATCCTGCTTCGTCTTCACACAGATCCACCTGAATCCGCTCCCTGATCAGTTTCAGGGCATATCTGCCGATGTCATACTCCTGAGAGTAAAAACGCCTGATTTCGGGCAGCATCACATTCCTGTATTCCAGGTTTTCATTTTTTCTGCTGATGGCAAAGCTGATGTGATCAGTCAGCGTAATATATATATTCTCGCTCAGACGCTTTTGCAGCGTATTGCGTGCATATTCAATAATTTCCGTGGAAATCTCCAGATACTCCAGCGGTATCTCCGACAAAAGCTGCTGCAGCTTGCTGGAACGTCCCGGATCCATCATGGTGTAGACCTTTTCCACCTTATCGTCGGGTACTGCATCTCCTTTTTTCTTCTGATATCCGATACCCAGTCCTCTCAGAATAATTTCCTGTCCCCTGTTATCAACTGAGCAGACTATATTATTGTTAATCACCTTCGTAATCTTATACATCCGCTTCAATCCTCACATAGTACAGTCCGAACTTCCCCTTCCGGACTCCGGAGATAACCGTAACCTGTACGTAATCTCTCCATAAATCTTCTCTTCTCCTAAAAAACCGCCCTGTACAGACCATATACAAAAGGCAGAACGATCACAGGAATGATCCGGCCCGCAGGTTCCTGTCCGATTGCCTGAACCCCGACAGGAAAATTTTATATTAATAAAAAAAGACCCCCCTATAGAAAGAATACTCTCTATAAGATGGTCTTGCCTGCATTACCAGTCACAATCCCCTGAATCTGATTGTTTCTTACTTTTTACAGTCTAACACATAAGAATGCGACATGTCAAGCACAAAATGACACAGATTATTCTTCCGGATCCATATCATCAAATACGTCATCTTCCGCAGGTTCTTCTCCTTCCTCATCCACATCTTCGAATCCATCGTCATAGAAATCATCTTCTGAATCATCGTATTCTTCGTCATACTCTTCCTCATCATATTCCATGCCGTCATCAAAGCTGTCATCCGGATCATCCGAACCGAAATCAGAACCCAGTTCCCACTTTCCATCTGAATAAATACCGGTGAGCGCATCTGTTCCGTCGGTTCTCACAAAAGCATTGCAAAGATAGGTACCATCACCGGCTTCCCATTTATAGCTGTAATAATCCACACCATCTACATTAATGACTTTCTCATAAATGAATATATTTTTATCACCGCTGCCTTCATCTACTTCACCGAATTCTTTTATAAGCAGTTTTTCTGCTTCCGCTTCTGTAATAACTGCAGCAGTTGTATCAGAAGATGGCTCCTCCGCGGTGGTGGTTTCACTTTCTTCCGTTTCCTCAGCGACGGATGCGGCAGCTGTATCAGAAGATGACTCCGTTTCAATCTCCACAGTCACTGCTTCTGCCATGGCATCTGTTTCGACTGTTGTTTCCTCTTTATGGCTTCCACAGCCGGCAATACTGACAGCCATGGCTGAAATTATCAATACAGTCAATAAATATCTCTTCATTGCAATAACCTTCTTCCAGTTTTTTTCTCTGCATATTAACACAAAGAAGGACGAACTACAAGCTCTGTACCGAAACTTTTACAAAAGATTTATACAAAGCTCTGCTCCACCTTGATTACTGCCGTATATTCCGGATGTTCTTCATGAATCCTCTCTGCCAGACGGTTTCCGGCTTCCTTTGCATGCACCATCTGATCCGCAGGTATAACCAGATCAAATATCAGATTGGAGTTTTTCTGGCCCTTCACCATGCGGAAATCATGGAATTTCCATCCGGGATCCATATCCCGGACAATCTCATCCACCGCTGCTTTTGCAGCATTGACTGTTTCATCATGAACCACGACAGGATCCATATGAATTGTGGTTTCACACATGAATTTTTTATTCATCCCTCTTTCAATGCAGTCAATCTCCTCGTGAATATCCAGCACATCGTTGGTACTGTCCACCTCGGCATGAAGAGAGACCATCAGACGTCCGGGACCGTAATCGTGCACCACCATGTCATGAATTCCAAGCACCATATTGCTTTCCATAACGTATTTTTCCATGGCAGATACCAGTTCCGGATCCGGTGCGGTTCCCAGAAGCGGCTGGATCGTATCTTTCGCCGATTCATATCCCGCTTTCAGAACAAAAAATGACACCAGTACACCAACATAGCCATCAATATTCCAGCTGGTAAAATAACAGAAAATCATACCCAGCAGAACAGCGGTGGTTGCCACGCAATCACTCATACTGTCTGCTGCCGTTGCCTTCATTGCTTCCGATGAAATCCGTTCTCCCAGTGTCCGGTTAAAATACGCCATCCAGAATTTCAGAAGAATGGCCAGTACCAGTACACATACGGATAACAAAGTTACTTCAATTTCTTCAGGATGAAGGATTTTCTCTGCAGAGCTTTTTAAAAGCTCAATTCCCATCAGCAGAATCACCACAGACACAAATAATCCCGACAGGTATTCAATACGGCCATGACCGAAAGGATGATCCGGATCCGCAGGCTTTCCTGCCATCTTAAAACCGATCAGTGTCACCACAGAAGAACCGGCATCTGAAAGGTTATTGAATGCATCCGCCATGACAGAAACAGAACCTGCCGCCACACCGGTCATAAACTTTACCAGAAACAGAAGTACATTGCAGATAATGCCAACCGTGCCTCCCAGTGTACCGTAACCGGAGCGTACCCGTGGATCCGATACATTCTCGCAATCCGGGACAAAACGTTTTACCAGAAACTGAATCATTAAATTCTCCTCCTTTTTTCGACAATAATTTCTCTATTACATCCGCAGCTTCTCTTCCAGGGATTATCCCCTTACCGGAGAAATCCGCTGAATCTGCCTCATATCCACGGTAATCCTGCGGTAAAACCATACAGAAACCAGGGTTCCCAGGCACCAGCCCACCGGCCATGCGGACCAGATACCGACCACACCGTACAGATCTGACAGAATATAAACCAGAACCACACGAAGGATCAGATCCGTAAATGTGGCCGTCATAAACTGCCTCATTGCCTGCGCACCGCGAAGAACACCATCCGCGATCAGCTTGGTGGACACAACCACATAAAAAGGCGATACGATCCGCAAAAACCAAGTTCCGGCCTGAATTGCCTCCGCAGTTCCCCGATGCATGAAAATACCGGTCAGCACAGGACCTGCCGCCCAGTAAAGAATAATGACAGGAATACAGATGATATAAACCATGCGCAGCCCTGCCCGGTACCCGGGTACAATTCTTTCTTTCCGCCCGGCACCCAGATTCTGGGAAATATAATTGGACATGCCGTTTCCCAGTGTGGTA
This sequence comes from Lachnospiraceae bacterium, assembly GCA_034086685.1. Taxonomy (GTDB): domain Bacteria; phylum Bacillota; class Clostridia; order Lachnospirales; family Lachnospiraceae; genus TWA4. Next base: position 42,043 of record JAXDZY010000042.1, on the reverse strand, counting down.
AACGATGTAATAACCAGATTGTTCAGTTTAATCGCCGCGGAATAACCGGCTATAACACCTGTCCCGAAATTATTGATCACACTCTGAATCAGGATATTTCCCACAGAAATAAAGCTCTGCTGCAGGATGCTGGGAATTGCCACAACCATGATCTTTTTCAGAATATGTACAGAAAACAGCGGTGCCTTAACTCCTTTTTCCAGAGCTGCCATTCTGCGCAGTACTGTAATAACTGCAGCGATACAGCTGACTCCCTGACAGATAAAGGTTGCCCATGCAACACCGGCAATTCCCATGTCAAATGCTGTGACAAACAAATAATCTGCTGCGATATTTGCCACAGAAGACACTGCCAGAAACCGGAAAGGGGTGACCGAATCGCCCAGTGCTGAAAAAATACCGGTACTTACATTGTAAAAGAATAAAAACAGCAGACCCCCTGTGTAGATATTCAGATACAGAAGACAGTCGGAAAATACATTATCCGGCGTATTAATCAGATGCAGAAGATCCGGAGTAAATAAAAATCCCGCAAGCATCAGAATCCCGCACAAAACACCGGTGGCGAGCATGGATGTACTGACCGTGGTTTTTACATCCTTCATTTTTTTTGCCCCGAAAAACTGTGACACAATTACGGATGTGCCGATGTTGCACCCGAATGCGAAAGCCAGATAGATCAGGGTGATTTCATAGGAGTTTCCCACTGCCGCCAGAGCATTCTCTCCCACAAATTTTCCGGCAATAAGACTGTCGGCTATGTTATACATCTGCTGAAAAATCACACTTCCAAATAATGGCAGGGAAAACTTCCAGAGAACCTCCGACGGTTTTCCCACCGTCAAATCTTTATTCATTGCCTCTCCTCTCTGTGCCGGATTTACAATCCGCCGGCACTGCAGCAGAACAGAAAACCGCTTCATTAATGCCGCAGTTTTTCCATTTTTTACCTGTTCTGATACAATCTGGAAGTATATCACAAAATATGATATAAATATAATGAATCTTTTTCAGTATATCCATAGATAATATATATATCAGTATTACAGCAATTGAAAGGAGTCCCCATGTCCGCCAGTTTTGATTATTACCGTATTTTTTATTATGTAGGAAAAACAGGAAGTATCACTGCTGCTGCCAACGCACTTTTTCTGACTCAGCCAACCATCAGCCATGCCATCCGCAATCTGGAAAAAGAGCTGGGCTGCACTCTGTTTCTCCGCACAAAAAAAGGTGTTATTATGACACCTGAAGCGAAAAACCTTTATTTCCATATTTCCATTGCCTGCGAACAGATCCTGAAAGGCGAGGAAGAGCTGCAGGCCGCTCTGCAGCTGTCCGAAGGCTCTGTCACCATCGGTGCCACAGAAACCATTCTGCATTTTCACCTGATCCCCTGGTTAAAACAGTACCGCGCTCTTCATCCGGGCATCAAACTGAAAATAGCCAACAGCAATACACCTGCCACTCTGCAGTCCCTGAAACAGGGAGTGCTTGACTTTGCCATTCTTGTTATGGACATGAACAGCAATTACGGAGAGGATTTCACCATTACACGTCTGGAAGACTTTTCCGACCTGTTTGTGGTGGGCACCGACTATGCCTTTCTGGCGGAAAAACCGGTCTCCCTGGAAGAACTGACCGGTTATCCTCTGATCTGTCTGGAAAAAGACACCTGCACCCGTAATTTTCTGGATGATTTTCTATCCGAAAAACAGATTACCTGGGCACCGGATATCGAACTTGCCACTTCCGATCTGATCATGCCCATGGTAACCCAGAACTTCGGCATCGGATTCACACCGGAATATTTTGCCAGAGAAGCGCTGGAACAGCATACTGCAGCAGCCCTGCAGCTGAAAGAATCTGTTTCTCCCCGCTCCATCTGTCTTGTATGCACGCAGACCCCCCATTCTGCAGCAAGCGAGGCATTTATCCGTATGCTGTCAGACACCGTCCGGTGTCCTTTCTGAAATACATTGAAAATCTGTCCGGATCATGGTGCCTGATTCGTTTAATTTATCATTTTATGGGATTCATAACAAATTCAAGAGAAAAATCATGTATTTTCTGCGAATATCCGTCAAGCCACTGCTGATTTCTCTGTTCCTTTGAAATTTTTTCTCCATCGTACTCCATACGACAGGAAACATGAATTCCACAGTCGGAAAACTCATAATCCCCGAAACCGATATCAGCTGTCCGCTTTGTGAGCCGGTAGACTGCCATATTCAGAACAGAAGCTTCATCCCAGGCACCGCCAAGGGCCAGGATTGAACAGACCATGGGATCACTGTAGCTGCTCACCGGATACGAGGTGGAAAACTGTACCTGGAAGGAAGCTTCCGAAATGATTCCGTTTTCTGTTTTATATTCCCATACGGGAGCCTCATACGCAGCCAGATCCAGATAAACAGTCATACCTTCGCTGTCATTTGCTTCTGAATTTTCTCTGTACTGCCCATCCTCATTCAGAAAATCGGTATTTCTACATGATTCCCCGGTCAATCTGCTCATCATATTCACATAATAATTATAATTTTCCGCAAATTCTTCTACTGTCAATTCTCCGCGGTTGGGCGGGATCAACTGATATGTGGAAACAAGGAAGCTTCCTCCAAAACCGATTCCCAGCACCAGGATATATACGATCACTGTTCTGTAAAGCTTTTTCTCACAAAAAGAAATCTCCGACTGTCTGACATCTTCTCTCTCCCAGGACAGCCCCTGTCCATTTACATACTTTTTATAACCGCGGTACATGCAGAAAAGCTCCACCACCGGAATCTGCAGACCCATACCGAAGATGAGTACCCTGACCGTCCTTTTCACCCCATCGGAATAAGACAGCCTTTTTCCATCCTCATCCGAAACGGAAAGCCCGAATATCCATTTGCCCGGTGTAGTTCCCGTGTATGCCAGGAAAAAAGGCTCCAGAACCACCATAAATATCATGGCTGCCGCCGTATTGAGCAAACTGTAGAAAAAACCGCTTCCGTTCACCTGTTTCAGAGGAACGATCCATACAAACAGCCACAGCCATGAACACAGCTGCAGATCCAGCATTCTTGCCAGAAAACGTCTCCAGGGCCAGACAGAGGAAGGTTCTCTGTCGCTTTCCAGTACCTGCTGCGACAGATCATCCGGCCGGTTTCGCTCTTGTGCCAGCTCCTCCAGGCGATTCAGATACCGGTCCGTTTCCATACTATTGAAAACTGCACCATCATGACGGATCTCCGAACACACTGTTATGGCATCATTCAGATCCAGCACTTCCGTCTCCATCCCCTGCATCCGCTGCCCCATGATCTCTTCCAGAATCTGCGGCTGCTCAATCAGCCTTCTGATCTCTTCCAGTGAAATTCCCAGTTCCCTCATAAGGCGGATTTTCTTCAAAAGCTCCAGATCTTCTTCTGAGTAATCCCGGTATCCATTCTCCCTGCGCTCAGGATGCAGCAGACCTTCCTTTTCATAATAACGGATATTGGCCCGGGCAAGACCGGAACGCGCTTCTATTTCCTTTATGTTCATATAAATCCCCCTTTCCATGGAAATCTGTCCGATTTTGAGTTCATTATAAACTATAAAGAAACTTTACAGTCAATCGTTTCAGGAAAATTTTTATAATGATCCGGGAAATACGGCCATAAAATAATCAGTTTCTCCTCTTCGCCCCCAGAAGCCATGCTCCGATCAGCGATGTAACCGGCACAGTCAGAATGACCCCCATACTTGCCGACAACCCCTGCATCAGTTCAATTCCGATGGAATACATGTTAATAATCTGTCTGTACTGGTAATTATAGGCATAGATGAATACCAGTGTATTGATGGAACCCCCCGTAAAAGCCAGAATCAGTGTATTGGACATGGTCCCCATCATATCTCTCCCCACATTCATACCGGATCGAAACAGTTCCTTCGCCGTCAATGTCCCATCCGTTTCTTTCAATTCATTTAACGTGGATGCTATGGATATGCCCACATCCATAACCGCTCCAAGAGCTGCAATCAGAATTCCGGCAAAAAGAAGCTCACCGATACGGATATCTGTCATCTCACCAACATAGATCAGATTTTCAATATCAGTAACATTATAACCGCTGATGCGGGTTACTTTACCGAATACCCATGCAAAAATTCCGGCTATAATAACTCCAATGACCGTTCCCGCCATGGCAGCAGCAGACTTCTTCGAAATTCCGTCAATAAGACACATGGTAACAACAGTTGTCACTGCTGTTACCAGCACAGCAGCCAGAACCGGAGAGATTCCCCGGTATATCATTGGCAGAAAAATAAACAGAATACAAAGCATGGTAAAAACAAGTCCCAGAATGGATGACAGGCCTTTTCTTCCTCCCACCAGAACCACAATTGCCACAAACAATGCCGCCATCAGCCAGATCATGGGTTCCCTGTTCACACTGTACACAGAAGCCACCAGTTCTCCATTCGACTCATTGACAATGGCAACAACTTTCATTCCTTCTTCGCAATGAGCCCCGAACAGATAACCCGAAGAGCTGGCTGCTTCCACCTGCTTGCCTTTGTACTCTCCTGTCAGGAGCCGAAGCCTCACGATCTGATTTCCTGCAATATTTCCATTTTCAGTTTCATTATCCTGAAGGACGGCTGTAACCTCCGCCTTTTCAAAGCTGCGCCCCTCTGTTTCCATTAATTCTGTTTTTTCAGTACCCCGGAAAAGAAAAAAAAACAGAATTAAGAGGAGACCGGCTGCTGCCAGACCTCCCCTTTGAATTATTTTCTTTTTCACAATGCCGTTTCCGTATCTTCAGATTACTTAATCGTAACCTTTACCGTGTCGCTGTATTCGCCGTAAATGGTTTTTCCGGAAACCTTTTTATACGCACGGACTCTTACATAACAGGTACCTTTCAGCGCAGAATATGTGAACGTTAATTCTGTTTTCTTTATATGTCTCGTTACCGGTACACAGAATTCACTGTTGTCGGCATACTGTACTTCATATCCGTTTACCTCACCTTCCGGTTTCTGAATGGAGACAGTCACTTTTTTTCTGCCCGATACCTCTGCTGTGATACTGACCTTTTCTGGAGCTTCATTCTTCTCCTGATCTGTTTTTACAATGGTAAATGTATCATCGATCTTTTCGCCATTGTCTGTGCGATAGGTATTAATGGTCAGCGTATTGTCCGTCACATCCACAACAGAATAGGTGGGAACATCCTCCTGCCATCTGCTTGCAATATAGGTCTGCATTCTGGGAACCAGATCATAATATTTGCTGCCGGATGAGGAATTGGCTGTCATATAGAGAATTCCTTCCGGATCAACAGCCACATCACCCTCTGATGTCAGTTCTTCCACTGCATCTGCATCCATCACGCTGTACAGATACTCCAGATATGCCTGCTCCTCTGGATCTTCCGTATCATCCTGGATATTTCCGGGAGCTGTGGTCAGCTGTGTCTCTTTGTCTCCATGGGTATCCATATCCCGCTCCAGCATTGCATCAAATTCATCATCCGTATAATCACTGGTGGATGTACCTCCCAAAAGCAGTTTGGAACGTGAATACGCATGGTCATGACCGGTCAGAACCGCATCCACATCATATTTTTCAAAATAAGGAGTCAGCTGATATCTCAGATTTGTAATTTCCGGTTCATTGGAATGCTCCGCAGAACCGTAAATATCCTGATGCAGCGTTACAATTCTCCACCTGCAGTCTTTATTTGCCTCCACAGCCTGTTCTATAAACTGTTTGTGCTCTGCCACATTGGTATCCTGTGTATTCAGCATCATAAACAGCACATCACCGTATACAAACCAGTAGTCCCCGCCCACGATACCATTGGAACCAAGTTCGCTGTTATTGGGAGTATTGAAATGATACGTATAATTCTCATTATCCGCATCATGATTGCCTACCGTTGTAGCCACCGGTAAAGATTTCAGAACATCAGGACTTAAATAACCTGCATATTCGATCTCGCTTTTAGAAGCATCCTTGTTGGGAGACTTCTTTTTTGTTGTCTGTATCTGGTCACCGGCGGATACCACAAAACTTGCATTATTTCCGGTTTTTTTCATGGCAGCTTCCAGCGTAGCAGCCCAGTTGAAGGAATCGCTGCGTACAGAATCAGACTGCGCCGTGTAAAATTCTTCCGTATCTGTTCCTTTCAATTCGTTGGAAGAACCAATCTGAGGATCACCCACGAAAATAAAACTGAACGCATCAGTTGATTTTGTTGTATAAACAGCAGGTTCCGTATATCCGCTTCCATTATCATAGCTGTAATAATAAGTCGTATTTTCCTTTAATCCGGTAACGGTTACTTTATTTGAATTATATTCATTTCCGTTATTGTCTTTTTCATTTTCAACAGGAGTCTGGTCCGCTTCATAAACCTTAGCATTACGCATGAACTTTCCTTCACCGATAATCAGTTTGGGGGTTCTGCTCTTTACCAGATCGGGAGCCAGTTTTTTGATCTTATCTGCGATTTCACCCGTACAGGATGAAATTTTCATATCCCTGGGAGTGTACCATGCAAAATTCAGTTCTGTGGCATCGCTGCCGGGTGTAAGAGAAATCTGTGTCCAGTCATTTTTCAAAGTTTCCCATTCTTCGATCCAGCCTTCCCACCGGGAATCCGTTCCCATTACTGCTGCCATATCCGCAGCGTCCGTTTTTCCATCAGGTGCAGCCGTATAATTGCCTGCAAGAGCAGTCAGACTTCCCACTGAAAAAAGGGATACCGCCAAAGCTCCTGCAAACAGCTGCTTTTTCCATCTGTTTTTCATATCGTTCTCCTTTACCTGTACATATTTTCAGTACATTTCACGTTCGAAGCCTGCATCTGCTGCAGATCCCCTCCCTGTGATTTTTACGCAGTCGGAAACATTTTTCCCCACCACACAGAAAATATTACAGACCCTCTGTAAAAAATTCCATCAGACTAATCTAAAATCCATGTAATCTTCACGTGAAAAAGCAGCCGTTATCCTCATTTTACGAAATCTGTATTGTCTTTTTTTCAGAAATAACCGGACGGTACTCAAATCCGTCTATACTTTCCTCAAATTCCTCCTTTACCTGATCCATCAGATGCTCGTCCTTCAAGAGCCGCAAACCGGTCTTATACATGCTTCTTGCCGCCAGAAGCATACCTTTCTGCCCGATACTCATACCGGCACAGGAGGTCTGTTCCCAGGTATGTGCCGCCACACCTACAGGCCGGCAGGCTGTCACGATCTCCACAGTAGGCACGATCCAGCTCACATCTGAAACATCCGTGGAACCTCTTGTATAAAATGTCCGGCCCATATAAGGCAGAATACCTGTATGAAGGACCTCATTCTGCAGATAAGGCAGACCTTCATAAGTTACATAGTTGGAAATGGAATCATTGATGGTATCGGTATCATAACGCCCCTGCATTTTTGCAGCAAATGCCAGTTCCCTGTCAGTCCACTGAACAGGACCGCATTCTTCCAGAGCATCATGAGCTGCTCTGCAAAGTGCTTCATTCACATTAAAACTGTAGCATGCCCATACAATCTGGTGTTCAAACTTGGTATCCGTCATGAGAGCCGCCCCTCTGGCACAGTTGAGAACTCTTTCGTAAACCTCCTGAACCTGCTGAATGGTGGCTCCCCGGATGGACAGTCGTGAAGAAGCAAAGGCCGGAACCACATTGGGTTTCTGACCTCCATTGGTAATAATATAATGCATGGACACATTTTTATTAACATGCTCACGAAGATAATTGATGGCAACATGCATCAGTTCCAGTGCATCCAGGGCACTTCTGCCATCATGAGGAGCCGCTGCCGCGTGAGATGCCTTGCCGTAAAACTGAAAATCCAGCGTATAAAGAGACGACTGTATCCCTTCATTGGCATAATTGGCAATACCCGGATGTGTGGTAATTGCCACATCCAGATTGGAAAACACACCTTCCTTTGCCATGTAGATCTTGCCCATGGTACCTTCTTCATCGGGACAGCCCCAGAAAATCACTGTTCCCGGAAGCCCCTGCTCCTCCATCTCATACCGGAGTGCAATGGCTGCTGCCGCTGCAGAAGTACCCAGCAGATTATGCCCGCATCCATGGCCCGGAGCATTTTCCACCAGAGGTGACCGGTGAGCAACTGTCTTCTGACTTAAATCCGGCAATGCATCAAATTCACCCAGAAATCCAATCACCGGCTCTCCGTTTCCCCACTCTGCCTTAATGGACGTCTCCAGACCGCCCAGTCCTGTTGTTACCTGAAATCCATTCTCCCGCAAAAGCTCCTGCAGACATGCGCTGGACTTGTACTCACGACGGCCCAGCTCCGCATAGCCCCATATCTTTTTACTTACACCAATAATGGTTTCTTCATTCTGTTGAATCCAATCCTGCCTCATCAAAACCACCCTCATCCTGTCACTTTTTCTGTAATATCAGAGCCATTCAGTACTTTCATATCCGGAAATACGTTTCTTCCGATCTGAATTGCATCCCAATCATACAGGACCAGGTAAACCTCCATGTGAGAACCTGTCTTCTTCAGATACTCCCGTATGGCAAAGGATGCCACTCCCATCGCTCTTCTCCTGGGAAAGCCAAAATTGCCGGCCGAAATCAGTGGAAAAGCAATGGATTTCACTCCATGCTTTTCAGCCAGCCTCAGGGAATTCTTGTATGCGCTGTAAAGTTGTAATTCTTCTCCGTGATTTCCGCCATACCATCTGGGTCCTACGGTATGGATCACATATCTTGCCGGCAGATTGAATCCCGGCGTAATGACAGCTTCGCCGGCAGAGCAGAATCCATACCGGTCACATGCTTCCTGCATCTGCTGCTCCCCTGCTGCACGAAAAATGGCTCCGCACACACTGCCGCTCATCTGCAGACCTGAATTGGCAGCATTTACAATAGCGTCTGTATCCATTTTTGTAATATCATTTTGTACAACCTGAAATGACATAAACATCCCCCTTTCTTTCAGATACGCTCAAGCGTTAATCCAGATTTTCCCTGATATCATGATATCACATAAGAGGAGCAAAAACCATAGTGAAAAAAGTTAATTTTGTATCATGTCTGTAAAATTCAGAAAAAACTGCCGTTTTTCTTAAAAATAACGACAGTTTTTCGATATTTTCCTTTTATAGCAAGACAAATCTTTTTGCCTCTAAATTATATTCCGATACCTATTTCCGGTAAATACATTCCAGCGCTCTACGGCAGATGTTTTTGCATTTGTAACCGATACTGACTGCTCCCCGCAGGGAAATTACTCTGGAATGAGCATCCGCCGGCTGATCCTTCCATTCATGGCCGTGTATGGCAAATCCCACATTCCTCGGTTTATCCGCAGGCATCATGGTGCGGAATATAACCCGATCTTCCGGATATGCCCGGAAAACAGGCGTAGCGGGATCCCCATGAACCCGGCTGCAGAATATTTTCGAGATTCTGCGATCCTTTTTCAGACGGTTTGCAAACCGTTCGGAGCGGTAATTGTATCCCTTTTCCCCGGTATCCTCCGCATCCACAGGCTCATTTTCTCCCTCTTCAGCCGTCTTTACCAGCTGACCCTGTGCATCCAGCATACGGATTCCGTTCTGGATGAACACTACAAATTCCCGGAAAATCTCCGTTCCCGGCGCTGTAATCACCGCCTGCTCATCATAAATCCCACGGGACAGTGAAAGATTGCGGTACCATTTTGCACCGGCCGGCTCGATGATCACCGCACCGAACAAACCATGATACCGGTGATTTCTCAGGTCGCCGAAGGACTGAATCAGGCAGGCACCGTATTCTTTGTCCGCGTACCACAGATATTTCCGGCTTTCTCCGGGACCCACCGTCTGCTCCTGACAATTGTATCCCACATTGATTCCGGAATCACGAACCGGGTCGTAACGAAGAAACTGGGGATTAAGAGAAACCCGCATGGAGGGTCGGTGTTTCATATCCAGCGGAACCTTCGGATAAGCAGACCAGGGAACCGGTGTTTCCGGATCAAACAGATTGTGCAGCGTAATTTCAATCCAGTCTCCCGCATTTGCCCGCAGAATCATCGGTTTCGGACACTTTCTCCCACTTACCACCGCTTCCATTTCCTCCATGGGAACAAACATCAGTCCGTCCGGGTCATGATCTCCATGGCAGTTGTAACAGATATCCTTTTGTATGGCCGCAATTTCATATTTTCGTATTACCGAGTCATTCCCCGGACAGGGAGGAAGCGGAAGAAGCCGGTCTTCTCTCTTGCAGAGAGGTTTCAGACATTTTCGCAGATCAGGATAAACCCGGATGATTCCCCAGAGACCAAGCCAGGCATCATCGATCCCTCCGAAATAGTAAAGATAATCCCCTGCGCCGTATTTCTGCGCAATACGGATGTTAAATGCTTCCGAAATCCCCAGCGTCTGGGAAGCCACATCATTTGAGAAAATATTTTCAATTTCTTTTTTCCATTGCAAACCAGTCAGGTTAAAGGAATGCTGCTCTTCATGAGCGCCATCCAGCAGACGGATCAGCATCTCATCCCCGGGATAAGTCTCCAGAATCGGGGGCGCCGGGTCTCTGGGCGGATTCCCGTTTTTATCCCTGATTTCCAACTCGTCATGGAAAAAAACCGTATACTCCCGAAATGACGGCCGATGCGGATGATAAATATCAGCAAACAGCCCGCTTTCCAGTTCTTTTCCCGTTTCCGGATCCAGCCACCGGGACCGGGGTGCTTCTACAATAATTGCTCCGAACAAACCGTGTACGTTGGTTCCTTTTTCACTGCTTTGGGGATCTGCCATATCGTGAAACAGATACACCCCTTCTCTCTGTGCATACCAGGTATAGGTAATCTGCCGTTTTGTGGTGGTATTTCTGTTATAACCCACATCCGCCCCATCCGATGTCTGAATATCGTAATCCAGCCCCTGCACATGGATGGAAAGTTCCTTTTTCAGAGAATGAGAAAAATGAATCACAACCTTATCCCCCAGATTGGCCCGAATTACCAGCGGTTTTACGTCTTCACAGGGCTGAGGAATCTCTTTCTGGAAATTGCGTACTGCTTCCGCAGAAGGATATTTGCAGAGTTCCATAAACTATCCCTCCCGACCGCAGTTCATTTTCAGTAACCGGATATAATGATTGGCTTCCCGCAGTACATGATCTGCAAGCAGGGGCAGGATAATAGAAGTAATACTGCAGTTCAGAATTCCTTCCGCACCTGCCGTCTTGAATTCCCGGTATTTCAATGTTTCCTCCAGAGACTTTCTGCAAAGATTTTCCTGAGAACCTGCCTCCTGATTTTCCCGGCAGCCGCATCCTGCATTTTCCTGTCTGCCACAGTCCGCATCCTCCGATCCTGACATTTCCAGAAGTTTCCGGTATTCTCCTGCAAACTGATCGGCTGTTTTGATCAGTTTCTCCTCCGTGGGATCGAGAAGTCCCCTGATAAACAGGGCATGCTCCATCATGATCTGATTCCAGAAATCCTCTTTTCCATACAGTTCTTTCCAGGAAACCTTCCTGTTTCTCCTCAATCCCAGTAAAACAGTCCGGTACAGCATCGCCTCCCTGAGAATATGCTGAATCAGAAGCGGATAGTTCGCCGTAAAAAGACAGCACCGGCCGACTTCCTTCAGAATATTTTCCTTAAACCGGATCAGCCCGTTCACCAGCCCCAGTGCCCGTTCATTCAGCCGGTTTACCATGCGGACAAGTGCTCTGCTGCAGCCAGTTCCCCGTCCCGACCTCATATTTCTCTCCATTTCGGAAATCCGGCTGTCAATGACAATCCCCGTCAGACGGCTGGTTTTCTGCTCCGCCGGAACCGTAAAACAGGTCACCAGCTCCTGAGAATTGAGCACCGGCCCGCTGATGATCCCATCGCCCAGCCTGACCGCCTGCTCCAGAATCTCTTCAAACCCCCGTCTGAAAAAATCCGCTCTGGTGATCCAGTCCCTGTCTTTGCAGGTAAAACCGGCTTGCAGAAACAAAGCGTGTTCTTTCATGATTCTTGCAAAAAAAAGATGTGTTTCTATTGAAAATACCGCATAATTTTCCATAACACTGCATATCCTTATAGTTTACCTTTTTCTACAATATATGATACAAAAGGCAAAAGGTCATGTATTTCTACCATATATATGCTTCGGGTTGCAGCCTGTTTATGAAACAGGTATAATAAACGTAACAATTCAGAATCGGTTGTGCGGCTCTGAACAGATACAAATCATGTGAGGTAAAATTTATGAAAGCGACTGTTTATTCCATCTGCATTAATGAAGAACGCGGAAAACTGAAGCAGGAAATTCCCTGCGCAGAATTTATCGAGAATAAGGGAATCTCCGGGGACGGTCATCAGGGTGACTGGGGCAGGCAGGTCACCTGCCTGAACTATGGAAGTCTGGTAAGGAGCAATGCTGAACACCAGCTGAATATGGGCCCCGGTGACTTTGCGGAAAATGTACTGATCGACGGCATGGACCAGCTGAACCTCCAGCCCGGCGACCGGTTCAGACTGGGAGAAGATGTAATCCTGGAAGTCACCCAGATCGGGAAACCGGATCATCCCAGCGTCGTCACACGCACCTTTGGAATCTCTCTGCTTCCCTATGAAGGACGGTTCTGCCGGGTCGTAAAAGGAGGAACTGTGGTAAAGGGAGATGTGGTGACAAAGCTGTAAATTCCATGGCAACCCCGCTTTTAAGTGAAAAAACAGGGCATGACACACTGACCCAGGTCAGTGGCAGCCCCGTTTTTTCTTATCTGTCAAAATGGATTCCGTTCCAGTATACACACTCCTTCACAATGGTTTCCGGAAGAAGTTCCACTCCCTCCAGCGCCCATTTTTTAAATTCTTCAAATCCCACCCGGTCGATGATGTAACCAATGTGCTCTTTCCCTCCGGGAGCTTTTGGATTAATGTATTCCTTTACAAAGCGATAAGTATTCAGAACGATTTTTACAATATTATCTTCATCGGCCCAGATCAGGAAATCCTCGCCCAGACGGGGATTTTTCTTACCTGTTCTGCCCATGATGGTCAGCCTGTAATATTTCTTTTTACTTCTGGTCCATGCACGGGTGGGACATTTTGTTATGCAGACACCGCATCCCACGCATTTTTCCGTATCACGGACCACTTTATAATTTTCCATGCGCAGGGCATTGACGGACAGACCTTTGCATCCCTTGATGCAGGCTTCGCAGCTGACGCAGCGGGCCGGGTCGTACTGGGGCATGGTCATGCCGATGATTCCGAAGTCGTGCATCCGTACCTTGCCGCAGTCGTTGGCGCAGCCGGTAAATGCCACCTTAAAATGCAGGTCATTGGGGAAAATGGCTTTTTCCATCCGTTTTGCAAATTCCGATGTGTTGTAATTGGCAAAAGGACATACATTGTTTCCGATGCATGCGGTTACATTTCTGGTGCCGGAGGAAGGATAGCCCGTGTTGGGATCGGACTGGTTGATTTCCAGCGCTTCGATGATGGGCTGCAGCTTTTCATTGATTTCATCCATATCCTCCAGACGGATTCCCTCGATTTCAAATCCCTGACGGGTGGTCAGATGAACGACACCGTTGCCGTATTTTTCGGATATTTCCTGTACCATGCCCAGGACCCCGGCTTTCAGATACCCGCCGGGTACACGGATACGGGAGGCGCCGATGCCGCGTTCTTTCGAGATACGATATGCATTTTTCTTTGCTTTTTTTGTATTGATATCAAGTGCCATGGTGCTCCCTCCCTAATCGATCAGATTTTTTCCGTCTGTATAGTTAAATACCGGCCCGTCCAGGCAGATATAGGTTTCGCCGATCTTGCAGTGGCCGCATTTGCCGATGCCGCAGCACATCTTCCGTTCATTGGAAATCCAGATATTTTCTTCTCTGATGCCGCGTTTGAGAACTTCTGCCACTGCAAATTTCATCATGACAGGCGGTCCCACCACGATAAATACGGCATTTTCCGGACTTTTCAGTGGCAGGTCGGGTATGTATTTTGTCACCAGTCCGGTGTTCCCGGTATAGCCTTCATCCGCACCGTCCACCGTCTGAATCACATTGATCGTCTGTTTCCAGTTTTCAAAATCCGCCTTGAACAGCACATCGGCGGGTGATTTGAAACCGGCAATGAGTGTTACAGCTTCTGCTTCTTCAGGATGTGCTGTAAAATGATCCACAACGCCTTTTACCGGCGAGAGGCCCGTTCCTCCGGCAATTACCACCAGCTCTTTTCCCTGATAATTTTTTATATCAAATCCGTTTCCGTAGGGGCCACGCAGATACAGGCTGCCGCCTTCGTAATTTTCAAAAATCTCATTGGTTACCTTTCCAACGCGCCGGATGGTCAGATCGATGGTATTTTCCCCGATTCCGCTGACGGAAATGGGGGCTTCCCCGTATCTGGGAATGGAGACCTCAAAAAACTGTCCCGGCTTAACATCGCCGGTGTATTCCATGCGGAAGGTGTATTCGATTTCCGTATGGCGGATGACTTTTTTAATTTCCGATAAAAACGGTACATAAGCATTCATATCACTGTTCCTCCTTTGCCAGACGGTTTACGCAGTTTGCGTAGGAAATGTATTCGGGACAGACATCGTCGCAGCGGCCGCAGCCCACGCACATGGGATAGCCGAAGCGTTTTTCAAAATCATAAATCTTGTGCATCACCTTAAAACGCATGCGTTCTCCCTGTGATTTACGGAACGCATGTCCGCCGGCCATATCGGTGTAGCCGTCCACCTGGCAGGAAGCCCAGACTCTGCGGCGCTCTCCCACCTTCTTATTTTCCTGATAATAGATATCCTGCATGGTAAAACATGTGCAGGTAGGACAGACGAAATTGCAGCGGCCGCAGCCGATACAGCGGTTTCCGTATTCTTCCCAGATGGGATTTTTGAAGGTATCCGCAGACAGATTCTTCGGCAAAGTCACCTTTTCCCGGTTCTCTGTCACATAATCCGGCTTCACCTCGACATTTTCGGCCTGTCCTTTCTCCTGAGCACCGGCAAAATATCCGGCAAGCGCCTCGTCTCTGCAATCTGCAAAAACTTTATCACCGTTCCATTTCAGATACAGATCGTAATTGTCCGCCTGATTCGTTCCCATGCTGACACAGAAGCCCGAGCTGCAGCTCTCCTGACAGCCCATCAGGATAAATTTTGCCTTTTCACGCAGCCGTTTATAATAAAAATCCTCCGGCCCGTTATTCAGGTAGATCTGATCCAGACGCTTTACTGCAGCCAGATCACAGCTTCTGAGGAAAATCAGAATCCCCTTATCGGAAATCTTCGGAACCGTCACCTGATCCTCCGTAAAATAAAACAGATTTTCCTGCACTGCCAGCAGCACTTCCTTGAAAGAATACTCACTTTTCCGTTCGGATTCAATTTCATCCAGAGAAGAAACCTTACCATAGCGGATACTGTCCTGATCCGAAAAGCAGCCTTCTCCTTCAAATACCTTTGGTGCAAAAATATCATACGCATCGCTCATGGAAGCAAAAACCGTATTCATATTTTCTCTTGTCATTACATAACCCATATCGTGCGCCCCTCCTTTGTGATAACATGATAATTTTTCCGTGATTTCATGGTACCAGAAAGCGCAAAAAAATTCCGTGAGATATCTCACGGAATGAAGTAAAATTTACCCGATCAGCACCGTTTTCCCCCTGAACGCAAATCCATAGCTGCGGATGTGTCCTTCCGGCACTCCTTTTGCAAGCAGCCCCGCAGCATAATTTTTATTTTCAATCTGCTCATGTGCTTTTCGCACAGTATCTTCCAGTGTTTTTTCTTCGGTCGGATCGAACACCTTAAATTCCATAATCATGGCATCATCAGATGTATTTAACGGCTCCAGCATCACATCATACCTGCCGAACCCGCTTTCACGATTTGAAGTAAGCACATAACGCCCGGCCAGTTCTACCATCAGCCCCAGCACAAAACCATGATAAAACCGTTCCGGTTCCGTCTGCTCCGAAGGTTTGTTACCACTGTCAAAAAAGCTGAATGTGGTCAGAGCCACACGATTCATATATGCATTCATGGCTTTCAGATCATTTTTCAGCAATGCCCTGATAAAATCATTATATCTGGATGAAGAATTCTTAAACCATCCGCGAATCATATTCCGGAACATCACCTTTACTTCACGATTTGTCAGCACCAGCTCATAAATCTGGTCACCTTCTTCCGCTCCGCCGCCTATACCGCCGTTTTCCATATCCTCTGCCGTTACAATATGATAATGTTTTATTTTCAGATAACCACTGGCCAACAGCAGACTCCAGATGGAATCTTCTCTTTCATCCAGCTGATCGTACACAATCTGCTCGTCAATCTGGGCAGTAATTGACTTTCCATCCATCAGATCTTCCATCCAGATCTTCACATCGGCACTTCCCTCACGGATCAGTTTTCCCACCAGACTATTGCTGCTGGTATTGGCCCAGTACGTGGAAAACCGCTGTTTTTCCAGATAATTCAAAATGGACCACGGATTATAAATATCTTCTGTCGTGCCGAAGGTGAAGCCGTCATACCATTCCTTCACAGCCTGCTTTCTGTCGGAAAGTCCATACTCATCCAGTGCCGCAAAAACTTCTTCTTCCGTGAAGCCAAATGATGTTTCATATTTACAGGATGTGGTTGTGACCACTTCCAGATTGTTCAGATCAGAAAAAACCGATTCCTTGCTGACCCGCGTAATGCCGGTCATAATTGCACGTTCCAGATAGGAGTTCGTTTTAAACGTAGAATTAAACAAACTTCTTGTAAACATGACCAGCTGTTCCCAGTAGCCATGTGTATATGCTTCCTGCATGGGCGTATCGTACTCATCCAGAAGGATAATAACTTTTTTCCCGTAATACCGGGACAAAAATCCGGCCAGCATCTTAATTGATAAAGATGCCATATAATCTTCCATCTCAGCAGAAACGCCAAGAAAAAACTCTCTCTCTTTATCACTGAGAAGGTCTCCCTGAAGCAGAAAACGATATTGATCGTACAGCATGGTGATCAGCTGGCAGATTTTCTTTCTTGTTTCAGTATAAGTGCTTTCTTTAATCTCCGCAAAGCTCAGAAAAATCACGGGAAATGTCCCCTGAAGCTTCCTGAAGGACTCCTCCTGATAAATATCCAGACCGCAGAATACTTCGCCGCGTCCTGCATATTTCACAGAAAAAAAACGCTCCACCATATTGATCGTCAAAGTTTTTCCGAAACGCCGGGGACGTGTAATCAGAGTGACTTCATCCTGTGTCTCCCACCATTCTTTGATAAAACCGGTTTTATCCACATAAAAATTATTGCTTTTAATGATTTTCTCAAAATCCTGAATTCCGATTCCCGGAGTCCTCGCCATATCCGTCACCAGCCTTTCTTTCAGTTACTTTTCTCTTTTATGCTCTGTGAATGTGTCCTTCCCTTTCCCGCAGAAGCATTCCTCTTTGCAGTGGTTTTTGTAAAACCGGGCCAGACAGTCCATGTTATCCACAATGATCGTCTTTTTGTCCATCTCGATCAACCCTTTTTCCGCCAGATTCCTGCATATTCTGGAAGTTGTCTCTCTGGGTGCTCCCAGAAAATCGGCCAGGAATGTAATACTCAGACTTACATCAATGCGAACCTTTGTGTTATCCACCGGAACACCGAAATCTCTTGCAAGTTTCCACAATTTTGCCGCCAGTTTCCGCTCCAGATAGATGCTTCCGGGAGTATTTTTCAACTGATGGCTGGTACGCCAGAGCTTGCGTTCCTGTATGCGCATGACCGCTCTGACCAGCGTAAAATCCTGCTCCATCAGCCGGCAGAACTGTTGATTCCGGATAACAAACACCTTACTGTCCCGAATCAGATCGCAGAATACCGTTGTCCGGTCCACCGTAATAATGCTTTCATTGAGCAGCTCTCCGCCGCCGTGTACGAAAATGATCTTCCGGTTTCCGCAGCGGGTCAGAGTATAAATAATCGCCTGCCCGTCCATCAGGATAAAAATGTTGTCCTGTTTATCAGAAGCGCGATAGCATACCGTCCCTTTTTTCATGGTCACGACCCTGCCAAGACTCTGCATTTCGTCCATCGTCTCCGGCCTGACTCCGTGGAAAATCTCCATATCTTTCAGGTTTTTGTATTTTTTCATCCATTCACCGCCTGTTTTATCCCCATCTGCTTATCCCAGTTCCTTTTATTCCAGCAACAGCCAATCTGATATATCGTGAATTTCAATTCCTTCATAGCTATACTTCGGATGCCGGGTTCGGGCGATGACCATCTTCGGATAAGCATCCCGAATCTGAAGCAGTGGAAATACTTCCCGTTCAAAAGTCTCCTGCCCGGAAATGTTGTCACTCACCTGAATATAGATTTTCTCGCTGCCCCTTTGTGCGACAAAGTCAATTTCCTTCTGATACAGCTTTCCCACATAAACATCATATCCACGGCGGAGCAACTCGATACAAACCATATTTTCATAAACCCTGCCGTAATCCATATTTCTGCTTCCGAGGATTGCATAACCAATGCCACTGTCGCAGAGGTAAAACTTTTCAGAGTTCTCCAGATATTTTTTCCCTCGAATATCATAACGCTTAACATCGTAAAACACGAACGCATTACACAGATATTTAATGTATCTGCCAATCGTTACATGGTTTGTTGGGGTGTCGTTCGCTGTCAGCAGTTTACTGACCTTATTGGGAGAGGTCAGGTTGCTGATATTATCCATAAGAAACTCACTCAGACGCTGCAAAACAAGAGTATCAGGCAGAGAATATTTCTGTACAAGATCTCTTGTCACAATGGTTTCATAAACCTCTTTGATATAATTGATTCGGTCTCTCTCCGTTCTGTAAGCATAAGAGCCGGACAAACCGCCTTTTACAGAGTATTCATCAAAGAGTTTATCTTTATCGCTGACATCATCATAATACTGACAATACTCCTGGAAACTAAACGGAAATACATGAATCTCGATGTATCGTCCGGTAAAAAGGGTTGCCAGATCTGCACTCAGTAAAAAAGCATTGGAGCCGGTCACATAGATGTCATATTTGCCCTTCGAGTAAAGGCTGTTGATTGCCAGCTCAAACCCGGGACACATCTGAACCTCATCCACAAAAAGATAGTTGGTTTTCCCGGCTTGATAATGCTCTTCTGCATAAGCGTGTAATGCATGGTATTCCTTAATTTCTTCATACGCCAGATCCATGAAGTCAATGAAGATGATGTTGATATTTTCAAAATAACTTTTCAGATACTCGATATATGCCTGCATCAATTTTGATTTACCGGAACGACGAATGCCTGTAATAATCTTGATGTCGGGAGTGCCGTTCAGTTCAATGATCCGATCGAGATATTTTGTTCTCGTAATTGTTTTCATATAGCCACCCGCTTTCAAAAATTGAAATTTTTCCGTTTTCTGAAACTGCTCTTCTGCACCTATTATACTGTCTGCAAATAGTATATGCAAGATTCCGGTTTCAAAATCGTAACTTTTTTTTATTTTTGAAACCGGTCCTGGCGGCTATCTACTTTATCCAGGTCTGGCTTATCCCAGTTCCTTTGCTTCCATTTTAACACATATCAGGAAAAAAACCTCATATTCAGGCTGCTGTTTTCTTCTTTTTCCGCTGGCATTCCTCCCCGGAACATGATACGATAAAACTGCTGCAACAGTTTTCAATAAAATGCAACAGTTCACAGGAGATTCTGCAATGGAGAAAAACTACAAAATGATCATCAGCTATGACGGAACCCGCTATTACGGCTGGGAACACCAGCCGGACAGGGATACGATTCAGGGAAAGCTGGAAACAGTCATTTTCCGCATGTGCGATGAAAAAATAAAGATGGAAGACATCAAACTGATCGGTGCCGGCAGAACCGATGCCGGAGTTCATGCCCGTGGCATGGTTGCCAATATTGTTCTGGATGTGAATATGACACCGGAGGAAATCCGGGATTATATGAACCGCTATCTGCCGGATGATATTGCGGTCAATGAGGTGCGGGAGGCCTCGCCCCGTTTTCATGCCCGCTACAATGCGGTGGGAAAAACATACCGCTATACCTGCTTTGCAGGGCCGGTGAAAACCATATTTGACCGGAGATATATCACAAGGCTGGATTTTATGCCGGATGTGGAACGGATGCGAAAAGCCGCCGGTTACCTGCAGGGGCAGCACGATTATGCCAGCTTCTGTACCAATCCCCGCATGAAAAAATCCACAGTCCGCATCGTGGATAAGATCGAGATTACCAGTAAACGGGGCTACATCTATTTCACCTTCCACGGCACCGGATTTCTGTACAACATGGTTCGTGTGCTGGTGGGCACTCTGCTGGAAGTGGGCAGGGGAGCCATGGAACCGGAGCAGGTGATCGAAATCATGGAAGCAAAGGACAGACGCCTGGCAGGACCCACGGCACCCGCCCAGGGGCTGTGCCTGATGGAAGTGGATTATTAGGAATCACCCGCAAAAAAATCTCCGCCGTACTGCAGCAGCACATAACGGCGGAGACTGGAAACAGTATATAATTATCTCACTACAGACTGACGGAAACCTTCAGTTTCTTCTCTCCCTGCACCTGCACACTGCCATCCGCTTTAACGGTAAATGTAGTGTAGTTGGCGGGATTTTCGTAATCTTTGCTGTAACCGTCATCATCATACCATTCATAGGAAGCCTCTTCTGTCACATAGCCCAGCAGCTCCAGATCCGCAAAATCCACGTCTGCCACGCTTTCTCCTCCCCTGGACAGAGGAATGATGTGATTGGGACGGATAAATACTGCCGTTTCATCCAGAGCAATGGAAATATAATGATGTCCTGCAGGAAGAATTTCCTCCGTACGCTCTGTGAGGCTTCTGAATTTCACCAGTTTCATGGTCTCAGGCAGATAAACATAACGTCCCTGCGCATTCTGCTCATAAACAGGAACAAGCATAATGCTGTCGCCCAGCAGAAGCTGATCCTCCACTTTTGCGGCAAAATCATCTTCTTCATAATCAAATGCCAGCGGACGGAAGTACAGATCATCTCTGAGAACAGCCTTCATATATTCGCTGTACAGATAAGGCAGGAGACCGTAACGCAGACCAATGATATTTTTCATGGCTTCCATGCTTCCTTCAAACTGATAAACCTCCTGTCTTCTGGTTCCCAGAGCAGAATGATTGCGCATAAGAGGTGTAAAGATACCGAATTCCAGCCAGCGCAGCAGCAGATCTTCAGTGGTATTGGCGCCGAAGCCGCCCAGATCTGCTCCTGTGTACACCAGACCCATCATATTCAGATTTACGCTCATGACCATATTCAGTTTAATATGAGACCACCATGACAGATTGTCGCCCTGCCAGATGCCGCCGTAGCGGTGCATGCCTGTGTAGGAGGAACGTGAAAACATAAGGATACGTTTGTCAGGCTCCAGCTCCTCAAAAGCTTCGCCTGCTGCTCTTGTCATATTGTATCCGAAAAGATTATGCACTTTATCGTGACGCACCATGGTGCCTTTTCCATCCACATTATGGTAAAAACTCCGGTAATCCTCCTCGTTATTGGAAAGATTTCCTGTCAGAGCACAGAACTCCATGTACATTTCCATATCCATGTTTTTGCCTCTGAAATTTTCAACCTGATCTATGGCCTCAGCCAGGCGCTTCTTTGAATAGAAAATAGCAGGCTCATTCATGTCGTTCCAGAAGCCGTCAATTCCCTGATCCAGCAGCACTTTATATTTATGTCCGAACCATTTTCTTGCATCAGGATTCAGCATGTCGGGAAAATGAACCAGACCCGGCCATACAGCTGCCGTGAATTCGCTGCCGTCCTCTTCTTTGCAGAAATAGCCTTTTTCCAGACCTTCCTCATAGACATCATATCCCTCTTCCATCTTTACCCCCGCATCGATAATGGGAACCAGATGGATATTCTGCTGCTTCATTTCTTCCACAAATGCCGGGAAATCAGGAAATGTCTCCTCATTTACCGTAAAATCCTTATAATGCACCATGTAATCGATATCCATGTAAATGCTGTCCAGCGGAATATGATTTTCCCTGTGCTTTCTGACTACTTCGCGGATCTCATCCTCTGTCATGTAGCTCCAGCGGCTCTGTCCGTAGCCAAATGCCCATTTGGGAGCAATATAGCTGCGCCCGATCATCCGGCGGAACCCCTTCACAATATCTTTCAGACTCTCCCCTTCCAGAATATACAGATCCAGATTCAGATCCTCCGGCACAATGGAAATGGTGTTATGTTCCGTATATCCCACATCAAACGTCAGCTTCCCCGGATAATCAATAAACAATCCGAAACGGTCTTTTCCGTCTACAATCATAAAATTGTGGGAACCGTACAGAGATGTCTTATCCTCTCTGTGAGCGGGATCATCCGAGTTGTTGCTGATATAGCGCCAGCCTCTCTTATTGATACCGCGCACATTCTCTCCCAGTCCATACACCACATCGGCAGGCTCCATCACATATCTGAAACCATCCTCCGCTCTTTCAATATATGCCGGTGCACCCTCACCTGACGGAATCTTTTCCACCACCGCATCCGTAAAAAACGGTGTACCGTATGTGTATTTCGTAATCCTGCATCCTGCTGCCATCGCAAATTCCTCCTGCATGAAAATCTGTCAGAAACTGTATCCTGATATCTCCAGTATACTGCAGAAATACAGCGAAAATCTTGCGTTAATTTGATAAATAATTGGGATATTATGACCTGAAACAAAAATTTTTATTCCGCAGCCTTTTCTTTATAAAATACGTCCTTATTTAATGCACCGTTCTGTTTCGCAACAATCGTGGTACATACGGCATCACCTGTGATATTGACAGCAGTTCTGGTCATATCCAGGATACGGTCGATACCCATGATCAGGGCGATTGCTTCCACCGGCAGACCTACGGAAGCAAATACCATGGACAGAGTGATCAGACCTACACCGGGTACACCGGCTGTACCGATGGAAGCCAGAGTCGCAGTGGCAATAACGGTCAGATAACCGCTGATTCCCAGATCAATACCATAGGCCTGAGAAGCAAATACCACGGCAACACCCTGCATGATGGCAGTACCATCCATATTGATGGTTGCACCCAGAGGAATGGTAAATGATGAAATCTTCCGGGACACACCCATCTTATGTTCCAGTGTATCCACAGACAGAGGAATCGTTGCATTGGATGTGGCAGTTGAAAATGCGAATGCCATAACCGGGAAGAATTTCTTAATAAACCGGACAGGACTCAGACCGGTAAATCCTTTCAGCATCAGCATATAAGTACCGAAGCAGTGCAGCAGCAGTGCCAGAAGTACGCTGAGCATATATTTCAGCAGCGGAATAAATGCGCTGAAGCCAATACCTGCAAAAGTTCTTGCAATCAGACAGAATACGCCCACAGGAGCCACATACATAACCATATTGGTCATTTCCATCATGATGTCATTGAACTGAGCAAAAAAGTTGGAAACTGTTTCCACCCTGCTTCCCAGCTTTGCAAGTATAATACCGACAATGATGGCAAAGAGAATAATCGGAAGCATGTCGCCGTTTGCCAGAGCACCAATGGGATTCTTGGGAATAATATTCAGCAGAGTATCCGCAAAGCTGGTACTTTCCGCAATAGTTACATCACTGGCTTCGATATTGCTGACATCCAGTCCCATGCCGGGATTGATCACATTGCCCACTCCAATGGCCAGAGTGATGGCAATGGCTGTGGTTGCCAGATAGAAAATCAGTGTTTTTACACCTACCTTACCGAGGGTGGCCGTATCGCCAATGGCAGAACTGCCGCAGATCAGCGAACAGAATACCAGCGGAACCACCAGCATCTGCATGAGACGCAGAAAGCCCTGACCGATTACATAAAAAATACCTTCGACAAAAATTGTGTCCCTGACATAGCCTGCAGGAATCAGATAATGAAAAATCACACCTGTAACTGCACCCAGGATCAGACCAATAAAAATCTTCCCCGTAAGGCCTATTTTTTTCTTTTCCCTAATATCACTCATGATTTCTTTCTGTCCTCCATATATTCTCGTAAAGCAGTTTCCCAGTCAGCCATATTGTAGATGCCTGTCATCTTCATCATAAGATTTTCCAGACGTGTATAGCAGGGGCGAAGCACCGGCGACGAGCCTGCATTCTGAACAACTCCTTCCACCTGAGCGTCAATACCTGCCAGCTTCAGAATCATTTTCACAAAATCGATCCTGCTGCATTCCCCTTCGCAGGAAGCATGGAAAATACCGAACTCCTGGGACTTCAGCAGTTTTCTCACAAAACGCGACAGTTCCCGTGCACTGGTGGGCGAACTGATCTGGTCAATGGGCACCGTGATCTTCTCTCCTGTCTTTGCCCGATTGATAATCTTTGTTACGGAATCACTTTCACCGAAACCGTACAGCCAGGACGTACGGATAATAATATGTTTGGGATTCAGTTCCCGCACAAAATTCTCCCCTGCAAGCTTGGATTTACCGTAAACGGTAACGGGATCCGGTGTATCGAATTCCGTTAACAGTCCCTTATTTTCTCCGCTGAATACATCATCAGTGGAAATCTGGATAATTGTAGCACCTACTCTTCTGGAAGCCGCACTCAGATTTCTTGCGCCAAGGGCATTGATTTTGTAAGCCTCGATCATATTCTGCTCACAGTACGCAGGATCCGTCAGACCAACACAGTTGACCACGTAATCCGGCCGGTTGATTGCCGCATAATCCATGACCTCTTCCAGATCAGTCACATCCACATCACGGTCAGTGGTCAGAACCGTATATTCACTGATCCTGTCCAGTATCTCATATATGGCCTTTCCCAATCTGCCGTCAGCACCTGCGATCCATATTTTCTCTCTGCTCATATCATCTTCTCCTTCAACTGAAAGTAACAGACCCGCCATGAACAAAACGGCCTGTCCGAAAGCATCCTGTCCTATCCCCATCCGGACAGGCATCTGCAAAAAATAATACTCTGAACAGGAGAACTTCAGCCTCAGGCGCGTCCGCTGTCCAAAGTATGCAAAAAAGATGCAATCTGATTATACCATAAGAAAAATAAAAAAAGCAATAAACTGCAGAAAGATGGGTAGAATTGGCACAAACTCTCCCGATAAATGAAACTCTGAACTGCACAAAAAGCACCGTCTCCGGTGCTTTTTGTACTGTTTATTTATCGTTATTATGATATCTGCATGCTTCCTCTGATAATGCATGCAATGAAAGCTTTCCTTTTTCCAGCTGTTCCTTTGACTGCATCAGCCAGTCATAATTCGCTTTGTTCCCCATCGCATGAATATTTTCCATCAGATTGCGGTAGAATCCTTCCCTGTCTGAAGTTTCTCCGGGACAGTACCGGAGCGTTTTCATGCCGGCTTTTTGTGCACCCTCTATGTCTTTTTTGGGATTGTCTCCTATGAAAAGACATTCTTCCGGTGCACATTGTGCTTTTTGAATGCATAGTTCAAAAAACTTACTATCCGGTTTTTCCACTCCGGCTTCTTCGCTGGTGACGATAAACTGAATCAGAGGGAGAAGATCCAGCCGTTCCAGCTTCCGGTACTGCATGTAAGCGGTCATGTCCGTACCGATTCCTGTCCTGATTTTTCTTTTCTGAAGCTCCTGCAGTACTTCCCGGCAGTACGGCGCGCATTCCATATTGTCGAGAAGCGTATCCCAGTAGCAGTTATACAGATTTAATGCATGAGGATACAGGGGTAAATTACAGGTCTCCAGAAGATTTTGAAAGCGAATCAGACGGTTGTGCGTCACCGCGCTGCCTCCCGGGTTGTCTTTCGATAATCTGCCGGTTATCTTCCGGGAGGCCTCTGCTGCAAGCCGGTCAAATTCATCCGGGATCAGGCCAAGTTCCTTTTTTGCATAGCCGTGAACCGCCTCCATGGCAGCTTTACTGGCTTTCGTGTAATCATATAATGTATTATCAATATCAAATATCACACAACGAATCATATAACCTCACCCTCCCCTGAGAACCATCCCTGCTCTTTTTTGCTGCAGATCACGGAAACCCTTTTTGCCATAATCCTTTTTACAGAAATTCTTTTATCTGTTTATATACGCCTGCTCCGTCCAGCTCATATTTTTCCAGCAGCTTCACTGCGGGTCCGGATTCACCGAATACATCCTTTACACCGATTCTTTTAACGGGAACCGGTGCTTTTTCGGAAAGTACTTCACAGACAGCCCCGCCAAGACCGCCGATAATGGAATGTTCTTCCACGGTTACGATACGGCCTGTTTCCTTTGCTGCTTTTACCACCAGTTCTTCATCCAGAGGTTTGATGGTATGAATATTGATCACCCGGGTACTGATACCCTCTGTTTCCAGCTTTTCAGCTGCTTCCAGAGCGCTGCTTACGCAGAGTCCGGTGGCGATAATGGTCAGATCTCTGCCATCTTTCAATGTTACGCCTTTTCCGATTTCAAACCGGTAATCGTCGTTGTCATTGATCACCGGAACAGCCAGTCTGCCAAGGCGCAGATAAACCGGCCCTTCATAACCGGCTGCAGCTTTTACGGCAGCTTTCGCTTCCACATCATCCGCAGGATTGATGACTACCATGCCCGGAATCGTACGCATCAGTGCAATGTCTTCATTACACTGATGCGTTGCACCATCCTCTCCTACGGAAATCCCCGCATGGGTTGCTGCAATCTTCACATTAAGATGAGGATATCCCACAGAATTGCGGACCTGCTCGAATGCACGGCCTGCGGCAAACATGGCAAATGTGCTGGCAAACGGTATTTTACCGGTAGCTGCCAGGCCTGCGGCGATACCGATCATATTGGATTCTGCAATACCACAGTCAATATGTCTCTCCGGATAAACCTTTTTAAACACACCGGTCTTGGTTGCAGCTGCCAGATCCGCATCCAGAACCACCAGATTATCATAGACAGCGCCCAGTTCCACCAGAGCATTTCCGTAACTGTCACGGGTAGCAATTTTCTTTACTTCTGACATAATGCTTCACCTGCTTTCGTAAGTTCTTCCATTGCGATCTCGTATTCTGCATCATTTGGAGCCTTTCCGTGCCAGCCTGCGTTATTTTCCATGTAGGATACGCCTTTTCCTTTTATTGTCTTCATGATGATGGCAGCAGGCTTGCCGGTTACGGTTCTGGCTTCTGCAAATGCAGCGCGAAGCTGATCCATGTCATTGCCGTCTGCCACATTAATCACATGGAAATTAAAGGCTTCAAATTTTTTATCAATGGGATAAGGGGAGCATACCTCTTCCACCGTACCGTCAATCTGGAGATTGTTATTATCCACAATAACAGTCAGATTGTCCAGATTCTTTGCACCCGCAAACATGGCCGCCTCCCAGACCTGTCCTTCCTGGATTTCTCCGTCACCCAGCAGAGTATACACATGCCATGAATCACCGCCAAGCTTTGCTGAAAGTGCCATGCCCACTGCTGCTGAGATGCCCTGGCCCAGAGAACCGCTTGACATATCAATACCGGGGGTATGAGCGATGCAGGGATGTCCCTGCAGATGGGAGCCCATGTGGCGCAGAGTAGGCAGATCCTCCACGGGGAAATATCCTCTCTGTGCCAGTACGGAGTACAGACCGGGTGCGGTATGTCCTTTTGAAAGAACGAAGCGGTCACGGTCTGCCTTCTTCGGATCCGCCGGATCGATGTTCATTTCTTCAAAATACAAATAAGTAAATAAATCTGCCGCGGATAAGGAACCGCCGGGATGACCGGCCTTTGCACTGTGTACAGAGGTTACGATTCCTTTACGCACTTCCACAGCAATTTTCTGCAGTTCTAATGTTGTCATGCCTGTCCTCACTTTCTGTTACTGTCCGTAATATGCATTTTCACCGTGTTTGCGGAAGAAATGCTTGTCTCTGATGGAATCCGGTGCGTCCTTCACACGGGGATTGATCTGCTCCGTTTTTGCTGCCATTCTGGCAACTTCTTCCAGAACAACTGCATTGTGTACCGCTTCCGCAGCATCTTTTCCCCATGCAAAGGGACCGTGATTTGCACAAAGTACAGCGGGGGTGTACATGGGATTCAGACCCAGCTTTTCAAAAGTTTCAATAATAACCAGACCGGTATTTTTCTCATATTCTCCGCCGATTTCTTCGGGAGTCAGGCTTCTTGCGCAGGGAATGGGGCCGTAAAAGTAATCCGCATGTGTGGTTCCGTACAGCGGAATGCTGCGGCTGGCCTGAGCCCAGGCTGTTGCCTCCGGTGAATGAGTGTGCACGATGCCGCCGATTTCCGGATATTTCTTATAAAGTTCAATATGGGTGGGTGTATCGGAAGAGGGTTTATATTTCCCTTCAATCCTGTTTCCCTCCAGATCCATGACAACCATATCCTCCGGCTTCATAACCTCGTAATCCACACCACTGGGTTTGATAACAAAATAGCCGGTCTCCCGGTCAATGGCACTGACATTTCCCCAGGTATATGTAACCATTTTCCGTTTGGGAAGCTCCATATTGGCTTCATAAACCAGTTTCTTTAATTCTTCTAACATAAGCACCTCCTGCCTGGCAATCAATACTTCCTGTATATATAATAATTATTGAATATCTCCTGAAAGGCCCGGATATTTTCTGCAGTATGCACCCCGAAGACAGAGGAACCTGCCACAATCCTGTCCGCTCCCGCTTCCAGCACTTCCTGTACATTATCCAATTTGATACCGCCGTCCACCATGATGTGCACACCGGGATTCTCCCGGTCAATCATCGCTTTCAGTTCACGGATTTTCCCGGTCATGGACGGAATATATTTCTGACCTCCGAACCCGGGATTGACCGTCATCAAAAGCACCGTATCCACATCCTGCAGCACATATTTCAGTTCGGAAAGTCCTGTGGACGGATTGAGTACAACGCAGGCCTGCTTTCCGGCCTCTCTGATCTGTCCGATGGTCCTGTGAAGATGGCGGCAGGCTTCCGCATGCACGCTGATGCTGTCAGCACCGCAGTCGGCAAAATCTTTCACATAACGCCCCGGTTCCTCCACCATCAGATGGACATCGAAAAACAGAGGAGAAACCCTGCGCATGGCTTCGATCACCGGCATTCCCAGTGAAATACTGGGAACGAACATGCCGTCCATCACATCGATGTGGAGCATTTTCACACCGCATTTTTCCACAAGTTTCAGTTCCTGCTCCAGTCTGGCAAAATCAGCCGCCAGAACAGAAGGAAGTAATTCAATCATTTTCACACCTGCCAGTTTATATATTCTTTCAGTTTCTCCGATTTTATTCTTCAGCGGTATAGTAAGCAACTTCGTCGATTTCCCGGTTCGCTGCAATGATCACATCGCTGCTTCCGTTATTGATGACCATGCAGTTTGCAGAACCGCAGTCTTCATCAACAATCTGTACCTCACAGGAAGCAGTTTCTTTATTATAGGTAAATACCATCAGATTACGTTTTCCTTTCCGGTGTCCGATGATGAATACCGGTTTACCGCAGAGCATGCCTCCGTAGATAGCGTGAAGGAAATCGGCCTTTTCTTCAAATTCGTACACGCTTTCGTATCTGCCGTCTTTCTTTTTGTAAATGGTAATCGTGTCACCGTGGAACGGGGATAGAACCAGCATTTCCTTTTCACCGTCGCCATCCAGATCCACCATGGAAGCGTCGCTGGCAGGCGTGTCCAGAAGCTGATTGATGGTCCATTCGCCGTCGGCTGTTTCGGGCGGGAAGAACTGGTATACACCGTTGTCGGCAGAAATCAACGCAGTTTCCACACCATTTTCCACAACCTTGTAATAACCGTGGTTTTTCAGCATGTTATCTTTAATGACAGTAAGCTGCAGCTGATTGTCTTCGTTAAATACACTCAGATCATCGGGCAGAACAGCTGCATAAACCTTGCCGGGCATGGACCAGTCATCTTTGTACTCGTGACCTGATTTCAGCGCACATGCAATGAGATAATTCACACCGTTTCTTCTGATAATGTCAAAACGGTGTACATGGGGCAGGTCCACCAGCGTACGGATTTCCCAGTTACCTTTTTCAATGGGGGTTGCAATCACGATTTTTGCTTCTTTGGAATCATTGGGGGAATAGAATTTATGCGTTGACAGGAACTGACCGTTACTGCCGGGCACCTGTACCATGCTCATAACACCGCCGGGCTGTTCCCACACGGTATCCACCTGATTTCCATCCAGATCAAATAGCAGACATCTGTCTGTCTTTTCCGCTGCTACCAGAAAATAATCCTGATCATTATAGTGAAGAGGTGCACAGGAATAACATTTTGTAAGATTAGAAATAACTTTTTTCTCAAATTTCATATTGATTTACCTCCAGAAATCAATCTGCTGTCTGCCCGGAGCCATCATCCTGTATGGCAGGATAATGAATCTCCGGACAATATTTCATCGGGTATTACGCCTGTTTAGCCAGTATGCCGGTCATCATCTGATTGGCATACTGAAGGTCCGACTTCCACTGAGGATTCCCTGTATACCAGAATTCCGTCACGAATTTGCGGATGCCGATTTCCCATGCCGTTTTAATGGCCGCCTGAAAATCCACATGACCGGTACCGAAGGGAACTTCGCGGAATACTCCCGGCACAGTCTCCTTCAGATGCATGGCAACTACATGTCCTGCGCCTGTTTTCAGGTCCTCCAGCACATCTGTACCATAAGTCTTTGCTGCATTTGTAATATTGCCGATATCGGGATAAACGTTGAGATAAACAGAATTGATTTTATTTACGTAAGCCATGGATTTTTCCACGGTATTCATGAACTCGGTTTCCATGGTTTCAAAGCCCATCACTACGCCGGCTTTCGCGGCCATGGCAACCGCTTTTTCCAGATTTTTTCCGAACCGCTCCACTGTTTCGGGAGTCGAATCTTCATAATATACATCATAGCCTGCCAGCTGAATGATCCGGATTCCCAGATCGTCCGCAAGCTGAATTGCTTTTTCCATAATCTCCATGCCCCGGGCACAGATTTCGGGATCACTGCTTCCCAGCGGATATTTGCGGTGCCCGGAAAGACACATGGTCCGGATGGGGATCCCCACCTTTTCCATGGTATCCACCAGTTCCAGGCGTTCCTCCTTACTCATATCCAGCCGTTTCAGTTTTTCATCTGTTTCGTCGATGCTGATTTCCACAAAGTCAAATCCCGCCTCCCTGGCTGCAGTCAGCTTTTCTTCCCAGCTAAGCGTCGAAGGCATGGATTTCTCATATAAACCAAGAGTATATGCTTTTGCCATTTGCTGTCTCCTTTTTTGAAGCAGCAATGGCAGTTTGCATATTCATTTAATTTCTGACTGCCATCACTGCTTCAAAGTATCGGCCCTGCTCACCTGATGCACTGTAATTCCACGTTCTCTCAGCGCATCACAGATTTCGGCAGGTGCCTTTTCATCCGTGATCAGGTTCGTTACTTTATTGATGTCACAACTGATAAAACTTGAGTTTTTACCGATTTTGGTATGGTCAGCCAGGATATAGGTAACTTCCAGAGAATGTTCGGCCATAAGCTGATTGATATTCACCTCATTGGCATTCTCCGTGGTCATGCCGCATTCCAGAGAAAAGCCCGAACAGCCGATGAAAGACTTCTTTGCATATACATTCTGCAGATTTCTGAGCGCAAAATCCCCTACCATCGCCTCTTTTGGATGGCGAAGTTCTCCACCTGTCAGAATGATATTAACTTCCGGTTTGGGATTGCCGTACAGTGCTTTTCCGTTATTGGTAATCACTGTCACATGTTTGTCTTTCAGATAATCCACGAGATGCAAAGCAGTGGAACTGGTATTGATGAAAATAGTATCTTCATCCTGCACCAGCTCTGCCGCGTACCGGGCAATCAGGGCGCGGTACATCTGTACCTCATCCTTAAATTCCGCCTCTCCCACAGCAAAACTGGGCGCAGCTCCCCCGTAGAAGCGCACAAGCTGCTTATTGTCCTCCAGATACTGCAGATCACGTCTCACGGTGATCGGCGATACTCCGAGAATTTCCGACAGTTCGTCCACACGCACTTCCGGGCGGTCTTCCATCATCTCCAGAATCCTCTTTCTTCTGCTTTCAATTACTGATCGTTCTCTTTTCATAGAATACTCCTTTACTCAGATATCTTTCTGGCCATTGATATAAATTAGTAGTCTATTCAGGGAAACTATTTGATTCAATTTTTCCTGCTGCTATTACTTTTTACCAAAATCCTCCGGGATCCGGCCGGCCTGTCGGCCGGCCAAAACTCCCCGCCAGTGAAACATCAATTAGTCGATAATTTCGTGCTCCTTTAATGCTTTTTCAATTTCCTGTGCAGACATAATGTTTTTCAGACCGATAACGATCGTACCGTTCTTTTCTGCATCCTTGAACATATTTACAAAATTCTTTGCGCAGAATACCACATCAAAATTTCTTGCTGCAGTTTTACCTTCTGATAATGCACAGTGATGAACCTGAGCGGGCTTTAAACCTGCTTTATCCAGAACCTTCTGCATGGTCATCTTCATCATTAAACTGGAACCGGCACCGTTAGCACAACATACGAGAAACTTTAAATTATTTTTCATGGTTATATACTCCTTTGCATTATTTATTTTATCATTGTTTTTCAATAATTAACAGTTAAAAAAACATTTATTTCATAAAAAATTCAAATACTGTTTCATAATATCAGTTTTTCTGAGCCTTTAATTCCTTATAAGCTTCATAATCTTCTGTCATTTTGAAGTAGCCTTCTTTATCCAGACGGTACTGGATCTGGGGAATAGCCAGCAGGGCGATTACAACAAGCGCAATGCCGATATAGCTTAAGTACTTCATTACTACTGTCATGACAGGCCATACTACAGCCCAGTCCCACATGCCCAGGTATCCGCCGTAGGCAGCCATGCCCACCCAGCCTGCGATGAACGCGGAACCGAATACCTGACAGAGACCGGAGATGAAAGGCAGGATCAGTGCAGCCTTAATGCCGCCTTTTTCATTTGCAAAGATTGCAATGGTGGCATTATCGAAGAATACAGGAACGAATCCGCAGATGATCAGTACAG
Source organism: Lachnospiraceae bacterium (assembly GCA_034086685.1). Classification (GTDB taxonomy): domain Bacteria; phylum Bacillota; class Clostridia; order Lachnospirales; family Lachnospiraceae; genus TWA4. Next base: position 8,943 of record JAXDZY010000042.1, on the reverse strand, counting down.
GGCTCTTTAATACGATGAGCACTGCAATTGCCAGGATCTGTCCTGCAAAACCTGCCAGGAAACCAAGCGGTACTGCATTTTCAGAACCGAAACCGAATGCAACGGCACAGTCAACTCCGGGTACGGAACCGGGCAGAAGTTTGTCGGCAATACCCTGGAAGGAAGCTGTCAGCTCGGTTACGAAGGTACGAACGCCCAGCTGCAGGATTGCCAGATATACGGAGAAGTAGAAGCAGGTTTCAATTACGTAGAATAACATGCTCTGTCCCTCTTTCATAAATCCCTGTTCTGTCAGATAATCACGGCCCAGGATGCAGAGAATCACACCGAAGAACAGTAACATCAGAATAGAGGTACATACCATATTTTCATTGAAAATGGACATGAAGCCGGGTAATTCCAGATCATCAATCTTTTTAACCTTCTTGCCGTCTTTCTTTTTGCCGAAAAGTTTTTCAGCCAGCCAGGTATTCAGTGCAATACCGAACATCTGCTGATGTGCCAGACAGAAACCTGCGCCGTCAGTCAGTTCCTGACAGGGTTTGATGGTCAGGTTTGCGCCGACTGCCCAGTAGCAGCCCAGAACCAGAGCCATGACAACCAGTGTGGCTGCTCTGCTCTTCATCAGAAAAGGACATGCAAACAGAATCAGCCAGTAAGCTGTTGCAGCCTGCTGTACCTGTACATGACCGGTTGTGAACAGAGCGCGCAGCTTTGTATATTTGCTGAAGCGGACCAGCAGAATATTTACGATAAAGGCAATCAGCAGAAGCAGCATGGCATCGCCGAATCCCTTGCCGAATACTTCCTCAACACCTGCAGTTACCGCATTCTGACCGAAATAAGGGTCAATAACGGTTGCATCCATATTGAATTTATCTTTCAGACCAACCAGTACAGGGCGGAAGTTACTTACCAGACCTGAAGAACCAACTGCCAGAATCTGGTAACCCACAATAGCCTTAATAGCACCTGCCAGAATGTCGTACCAGGGTTTTTTCATTAAAGCATAACCGATAATAACGATCAGACCGATCATAAATGCAGGTTTCTGCAGAATGTTGGTCGCAAAATAAGACCATATATTCATTAAAATATCCATATGTGTATCTCCTTGTCTTCTAATCAGCGGAAGTTCCATCCGCTGAACCGTTATCTTGTTTTTCAGACTGCTTTGCAGGCTGCAAAGCAGCCCTCACTGCCGGTCAATCCAGATATTTTTCCTGAATTGCCATCAGATCTTCCGGTGTATGTGCATCTGCCAGAGCTTCGATTACGTCATCATTATTGAACAGCTCGGAAAGTCTCTGAATATTGTTCATATGCTGCTCACCGTCACAGGATGCAATGGTAAAAAACAGCTGGGCTTCTTTGATTTCTCCGTCTTCGTCCGGCTCAAATGCCACCGGACTGTCCAGATGCATGAATGCAATGGCGGTTTTGTTGACTCCTTCTGCTCCCTGTGTGGAATGAGGCATTGCCACATTGGGAATGATTACGATATAGGGACCATATGTTTCCACACACTTGATAATATCTTCTTTATAATTTGCTTCCACCGTGCCATCTGCTTCAATGGATTCACAGCTCATGCGGATTGCTTCCCTCCAGTCCGGTGCGGATTCAGCAAATTTGTAATGCTTCTTCTCTACAAATTCTCTTAACATGATTTATTCTCCTTATGTTTCCTTATAATGATCTCTCAGATAATGCACTGCAGAATCAGATGTCTGTTACAGGCAGGAACGGAAAGGAATATTCTGAGGAGCTTCGAAGCAGTCTTCAAAACCTCTTCTGTGATGGTAAGCTCTCTTATCCTTGTCATCCGGATATACATACTTGCCGCCGACTTCCCAGAAGAAAGGATGGAACTTGTAATCCAGACGGTCTTTCTTCATGTCGTAAAGTACACGGATTTCGTTGACGTCAGCCATGAAATTTGTCCACACATCGTAATGAATGGGGATTACGACCTTGCAGCGCAGGGCTTCTGCCATTCTCAGGATATCACAGGAAGTCATCTTGTCAGCCATGCCGACAGGGTTTTCACCGTAGGAACCGAAAGCAACATCAATATCGTAGTCTTTGCCGTGTTTTGCAAAATAAATGGAGTAATGAGAATCGCCGCTGTGATAAATATTGCCGCCTGGAGTCTTAACCAGATAGTTAACTGCTTTATCATCCATGTCGGTAGGACAGATACCTGTCAGCTCTTCGCGGTCAGGGCCTGTGGAATCAGTTGTTACCAGACAGGTTCTGTCAAAGGAATCAAGAGCAACAATTTCGATATCTTTGATTTTAATGGTATCGCCCGGTTTTACGGTGATGCAGCGGTCAGCCGGTACGCCCCATTTCTGCCACAGTTCGACAGATTTTTTAGGGCCGATGAAAGGAACGGGGATTTCCTTTCCGTTTTCGTCAACGGTAGTCATGCCGCTCTGAATTACATGAGCTGCATACTCTGCACTCATATGATCCTGATGATAATGGGTAGCCAGAACCGCATCCACCTGTTTGATTGCAAAAGGATCAATTACAAAGGGAACCGCTCTTAAATTGGGCTGCATTGCTCTTGCACCGCACATATTGGCCATCTGGTGTCCGACCTTCATTTTGCCGTCGCCATGAGTTCTCTTGCCGTTGCCGCACCAGAGATCGATGCTGATGTTGCAGCCGCCGGGAGTCTTGAACCACATACCGGTACATCCCAGCCACCACATGGCAACTGTTCCGGGTTTAACCACTTCATTCTCAATCTCCTCATTCAGCCAGGTTCCCCATTCGGGAAATGTGCTCATAATCCAACTCTCACGGGTGATTTCATCAACTTTGCTCATACAATAACCTCCATTGCTTTCTTTACATTTTTATTCATTTTGTCGTGGCGCCTCTTTCAAATGTATGCTCATTTTAACACTGTTTTATGTTCTTTTCAAGAGGTTTATATGATTATTTGAACTTTTATATGATTGTTTATCATTTTTAAACGTTTTTTATGTTTGGTAAACGATTGTTTTAATGATAATATTCTATTTATTTGTTTGTTTTTCAGATAAATCCATGTTTTTGTTCCTTTTATACAAACTTTATCAAATAATCCGTTCTATTTTGACCATAAAATATAATCCGGCAATTCCTGAGTGTTATTTAATGAATATATCAGGATATATATGATTTCCTTCAGTATTATTCCCGAAAAGAAATCCGATCTGCAAACCATACAATTTTACGCGGCATTTTGCCTGTAGAAAACTCTTAAAAAATTCTTAAATGATTATTAGCATCTTGTTAAGATTATTCCTGTATACTTTTAACATAGCAACTGCTCACTGCCGGACACGTCAGTGAGTAAATCACTTGTTTTTTAAGGAGAACTGGATGAAGAAGAGTATTTTATTTTTAGCATTAATCACAGCAGCCTCCCTGCTGTTCGGATGCGGTCAGAAAGCGGATGGCGAGGCCTCCGTACAGTCGGTTTCCATGATCTGCGGGATCGGCTCCACAGGACTGGTTGACCGTTTTGCCGGTGTTGTAAGTCCTCAAAGTGAGACACAGATTAAAAAAGATGAGGAACAGACTGTCCTGGAAGTGAAGGTTAAAGCCGGAGATGCAGTTAAAAAGGGACAGGTTCTGTTCACCTATGACATGGAACAGACTCAGCTGAATCTGGATAAGGCAAAACTGGAACTGGAACAGCTGAATAATTCCCTTGAGATGCAGAAAAAAGAAAAAGCTTCTCTGGAAAAGGAACGCAGCTCAGCCTCAAAAGACCAGAAGCTTTCCTATACTCTGGAAATTCAGGAAGCAGAAACAGAAATCCTGGAAGCCGGCTATAACATTTCCACCAAAAAGAAGGAAATCCAGAAACTGGAAGAAACCCTGAAGAACCTGGAAGTGAAATCTCCGGTTAAAGGTCTGATACAGAGTATCAATGAAGACGGCTCATCAGACGCCATGGGCAATCCTCTTCCCTATATGACCATCGTTGAAACCGGCAGCTATCGTGTGAAAGGCTATGTGAATGAAAGCAATATTTCTTCTTTGGCAGAGGGTGCTCCTGTTCTGCTGAGATCCCGTGTGGATGATGCCGTATGGCACGGAACAATCGAAACCATTGACTGGAACAATCCGGAACAGGCAGGCAACAATGATTATTATGGCAGCGAATTTTCCGATTCCACAACAACCTCCAGTAAGTATCCATTTTATGCAAAGCTGGATGATGATGAAGGACTTATTCTCGGGCAGCATGTGTATATCGAACCTGATTACGGTCAGGATTCCCGGGATCAGGATGCTGCCGCACTGATTCAGCTTCCTTCCGTCTACCTCTGCGATGCGGACGGCTCTGCATGGGTGTGGGCCCAGGATGATAAAGGACTTCTGGAAAAACGTGATGTAACACTGGGCGAATATGATGAAGAGATGGATACTTATCCGGTTGAAAGCGGATTATCTGCCGAAGATTATATTGCATTTCCCGATGACAGTCTGAAAGCAGGCATGACCTGTGTACCATACGATCCCAATTCATCCGATTACAGCGGCGATGAAGGTATGGACAGTGGTGACATGAGCGGTATGGATGGCATGGACGGCGGTGACATGAGCGGTATGGATGGCATGGACGGTGCTGACATGGGCGGCATGGATAGCATGGACGGTGCTGATATGAGCGGCATGGACAGCATGGACGGCGCTGATATGGGCGGTATGGATGATCCAGTGAATGAGTCGGGCTCTGAAAACGGGGGAATGTAATATGATTCTTGAAATGCATGATATCTGTAAGGAATACCCCATGGGGAAATCCGTGACTCAGATTCTGAAACATATTGATCTTCAGGTTCAGGAGAATGATTATCTGGCCATTATGGGACCTTCCGGCTCCGGTAAAACAACCCTGATGAATCTCATCGGCTGTCTGGATGTTCCTACTTCCGGAAGTTATATCCTCAGCGGAAGAGACATGACCAGATGCAGCGACAACCAGCTGGCAGATGTGAGAAATCGTGAACTGGGTTTTGTATTTCAGTCATTCCATCTGCTTCCCCGTATGAATGCTCTGGATAACGTGGCTCTGCCCCTGCTTTACCGGGGAGTGAAAAAAGAAGAACGCAGGGAAAGGGCCAAAGAAGCACTGAAAATTGTGGGACTGGAGGACCGGATCAGTTTTCGTCCTGACCAGCTTTCCGGCGGACAGTGCCAGAGAGTGGCTATTGCCCGCGCAATTGTAGGCCGGCCAAAGCTTCTGCTGGCAGATGAACCCACCGGTGCCCTTGACTCTGCCTCCGGCCAGCAGATCATGGATCTGTTTAAACAGCTTCATGACAATGGGGCAACTATTATCATGATCACTCATGACCGCAGCGTGGCAGAACATGCACAGACGATCATGTATATCCACGATGGAATTCTGACGGGAGGTGAATGCCATGAATAAAACTGTCAAACGTTTCATCTGCGCCATTCTGGTTATCACAGTTGTGTGCACAGCTGTATGGGGCGGACTGGTTCTGATTCGCAATGCGCAGAAAAAACCGGTCAATGTCTATTCTGTGTCAGATTTTTCCACCATGGATGATTACAGCAGCAGTTCACAGACATACGGCACAGTCACCATGGATCACATGCAGAAAATCTATCTGACCGAAACCCAGACCGTAAAAAAGGTGTATGTCAAAGAGGGACAGAAGGTTAAAAAAGGAGATAAACTTTTATCCTACGACACCACACTTACCGATATTGATCTGGAAAAGGCCAGGATTGAGCTGAGCAAACTGAAGCTTCAGAAAACAACCGCTGAAAATGAGCTGGCCAAATATAAAAAAATGAAGCCTCACTCCAGTGTACTTGTGACGCCTTCTTCCGATATTACCTACAATACTCAGAAAACACCTCTGCTTCTGGGCGGTTCGGGAACTAAGGATGATCCGTTTTATTATCTGTGGAGCGAAGATGACCGACTGGATTCCAAACTGCTGAACCGGATGTTCCCGGACAGCAGTGATTCCGATACACCTCCCTCCCCTGATGAAACAAAAGCTGCTGAACCGGAGACGGAAACTCCTTCCAAAAAGCCGGAAGAAACGCAAAAACCGGAAACAGAGACTCCTTCCCCGGAACAGACCGAAACATCAGAAGCAGAAACGGAAACTCCTTCTTCAGAACCGGGTGAAACACAGATACCGGAAACAGAGATACCGGCTGCAGCCCCCGAGACAAAAGCTTCCTCTTCCACTGAGTCATATGTGGTATTCATTGTCCGTGAAAACAACGCTCTGAACGGTCAGGTTACAGACAGCTGGGGACTTCATCTGGACAAAAGCAGCGGAAGCCTTGAGATGCAGTTTTTCCAGGCTGATCTGCCGGAAGAGATGCTGAATTATGATTCCGTACCTGAACCTTATTATCAGGAATCCGGTTCCGATTACACAGCATCCGAACTGGCTCAGATGAAGCTTGAAAAAGAACAGGAAATCAAAGATCTGGAGGTCTCCATTAAAATTGCAGATCTGGAACTGAGACAGAAGGAAAAGGAAACCACCGACGGTACCGTACTCAGTACAATTGACGGTACAGTTAAAGCACTTCGGGATGCAGGCGATGCGTTTCAGAACAATGAAGCTGTCATTGAAGTCTCCGCAGGCGGCGGCTATTATATTGACGGCGCTCTGAGCGAACTGGAACTGGGAACCGTACATAAGGGGCAGACCGTACAGGTAAATTCCTGGACTACAGGCATTTCCTGCACAGGTGAGATCGTGGAAATTTCCACTTATCCCACCACCAGCTCAAGTTCCTACTCCAGTACCGGCAATACCAACGTGTCCTACTATCCTTTCCGGATTTTTGTAGATGAATCATCAAATCTGGTGGAAAATGATGCCGTGGATATCACTTATCAGAACCAGGGAAACGACAGTGATACCTCATGTTTCTTCCTGGATAATTCCTTTATCCGGACAGAAAGCGGCAGAAGCTACGTTTATATACGTAATGAAGACGGACTTCTGGAACAGCGTACCGTCCAGACCGGCAGAGATCTGTACGGCTACTACACGGAAATCCGCAGCGGATTGGCAATGGATGATTACATTGCATTTCCGTATGGAAGTGATGTAACGGATGGTGCCAGAACAAATGAATCCACACCGGACGCATTATATGAATATTAAGGAGGGACGACTATGATTGAGAATATTGCGCTGTCCTTTCAGGGCGTGTGGAGTCATAAGCTCCGGTCATTTTTAACAATGCTGGGAATCATTATCGGTATTGCATCGATTATCACCATTGTATCCACAATTAAGGGAACAAATGAGCAGATTAAAGAAAACCTGATTGGTGCCGGAAGCAACGTGGTCACTGTTAAACTGACTCAGGACGGCAACGAAGTGGATCTGGGGTGGTCCGGTCTTCCCGAGGGCGTTTCCGTTATAGATGAGAAAACCCGGGAAGAACTGGATAAGCTGGAAGGAGTTGAAGAAACCTCTCTTTACCGTCTGCGCCAGTACGTAAGCAATGTATTTTATAAAAACTCAGCATTTACAGGCGATTTATACGGCATTGATTCTCATTTTTTCACCGTAAACGGCTACAGTATCAATTACGGAAGAAATTTTGTGGAACGGGATTTTGCAGAAAATCATAAAGTTGCTATTATAGATGTAAAAACCGCAAACCGCCTGTTTGGTGGAATTGATCCCATCGGGCAGACACTGGAAATCAGCGGCGAACCATTTACTGTAATCGGAGTTGCTTCAAAAAACAACGAGGTATCCATCCAGATTGAAAGCTATAACGACTACATGATGTATGCCGATACCACTTCCGGCTCCATATTCGTACCTGACAGATGCTGGCCTATCCTTTACCGCTACGATGAGCCCCAGCGCGTGGCAGTTCACGCAGCTTCCACCGATGAAATGACTGCTGCCGGAGACGCTGTTGCTCAAAGCCTGACCAAAAGCCAGACCACCGGCACCATGTATGCCTACCAGGCCGATGACCTTCTGAAACAGGCCACCGACCTTCAGTCCCTGGCCAATGCCACCAGCAATCAGCTGATCTGGATTGCCGGCATTTCCCTGCTGGTAGGCGGAATCGGCGTCATGAATATCATGATGGTATCCGTCACCGAAAGAACCCGGGAAATCGGTCTGAAAAAAGCAATCGGAGCCAGACGCAGCCGCATTTTGTGGCAGTTCCTTACAGAAGCCGCCGTACTTACCTGTCTGGGTGGAATTCTGGGAGTTGTCAGCGGGATCGGACTCGCCCAGATGATGTCAAAAGTCATGGAAACCCCTGTAGCCATCAGTATCCCGGCATGTATCATAGCAGTAGTATTTTCCATGATTATCGGAATTGTATTCGGCATGGTTCCTGCTGTCAAAGCATCCAAACTGAACCCCATCGAAGCCCTGCGCAGAGAATAAAGCAAAAAGCAGATACCGTACAGGAGCTTCAGGTGGTCAGTTCAGATTTTATCCATGAAGCACGCAGGCCCGCAATATACGAAGTCTCTCCGGGAACTGAAAATGTTCCCGGAAAGACCTGCATATTGCGGGCCCGTGCTGTTTCAGGTGTCACTCCCAATCCGCTCCACCAGCTGTTCCATTTCTCTTTTGGAGTTTACATTTCTGCTTTCTTCTATGACCTGTGATTTCTGCCGGTCATCCATGCCTGCAAAATTTTTCATCGCCTGTTCATGCATGGCAAGACTGAGTCCGAATCCGATGGGCAGCTCTTCTTCCAGTTTTCCGTAATCCAATGACATATCTCATTCCTCCTGCTGAATCATGGTAGTGTCAAAAACTACCTGTTTTTTTATATATAAATTTATCAAAAACCTTGATTTTTAGGGAAATTTGCAAAAAAAGAGCAATGACCTCCCTTTTTAGTGTATAATGTTAATCGCCAAACCAACATCCACGAAAGGAG